>DASYHX010000570.1:0-13578 GCA_035998065.1 Pseudorhizobium sp. | reverse complement strand
TCTACCAATTCCGCCACGACCGCATCGTGGTAGAGCCGACTTGCGCCGGCGGGGCAGCATGTAGCAAAAGGATCTGAGCCGCACAAGGGCGCCGTGACAGAATTTTGAAGGATTAAAATCGAGCACGGAAATGCCTATCTGAAGAGGCGGTTGCGGCCGATCTCTTGTCCACTTCTGCCCGCTCTGCCAGAAGGCACACAACGGAGATTTTCCCATGCTGGCACGCACCGATCTCGATCATACCATGCATCCCCTGCCCGGTTCGCCGCCGGTGCGCTGGCGCATCTCCGACGGTCTCGTTCCGTATGAAGAAGCCGTGGCGACGATGGAGGCAGAAGTGGCGGCGATCGCCGATGGTCGAGCCGATGAACTGGTCTGGCTGCTCGAACACCCGCCGCTCTACACCGCCGGCACCAGTGCCGATGCCGCCGACCTGATTGAACCGGAGCGATTTCCGGTCTTCTCCACCGGCCGCGGCGGCGAATACACCTATCATGGTCCGGGCCAGCGCGTGGCCTATGTCATGCTCGACCTCAAGCGCCGCCGGCAGGACGTGCGCGCCTATGTCGGTGCACTCGAGGAGACGATCATCCGCACGCTCGATTCGATGAACGTGCGCGGCGAGCGGCGTGAAGATCGCGTCGGTGTCTGGGTGCGCCGTCCGGACAAACCGCCGCTCCCCGACGGATCTGTGACCGAGGACAAGATTGCCGCGCTTGGCATCCGGCTGCGCCGCTGGGTGAGCTTCCACGGCCTATCGCTCAACGTCGAGCCCGATCTGTCGCACTTCTCCGGCATCGTCCCGTGTGGAATCACCGCCTACGGCGTCACCAGCCTCGTCGATCTCGGCCTCCCCGTGATGATGGCAGATGTCGACATGCGCCTGCGCGAGGCCTTCGAGGAGACCTTCGGCCCGACCCGCAACGATCACGGGTGACCGGTCGTGCCGTTCTGTTCCGCATCGGCACATGGTCTTGCTTTGCCGCGATTTTCTTCAGCACCTGTTAAGCCCTTATCTTGGCACTCCATCAACGGCTGGACCCTAAGACTCGGTTCGCAGTTTCATGATGAAACGGAGATGAAGGATGAGCGATCTTCGCTTTTCCTTCCCGGCATGTGTGGTCGCCGGGAAGGGAGAAATCGTGCCCGACGATGTCGGGCTCATGCGCCGCTATATGTGGCCCGACGGCCTAACCAGCCGCTGGCAAGCCGCCATGGCTATAGCCCTGGACGACTGCTGCCCTGTCCGTTGCCCTGAATGGACCGAGTTTTTGGTGGAGACGGTCACTGCTTTCGTCGTCAGAGGAGAATCACGCAACGGCGTGGTGACGGGTGAAACCGCAGGCTGGCTACTTGAGCGGCTGGCGGTCAGCGGTACCGTGCGCTCGCAGACGGGACTTTCCATCCTGCTGCATGTGCTGGAGACGGCAAGGCAGGTTCCCGACTTCCTATCCGCCGTCGTCCTGAACCAAATCCGCCTCGCCCTCCTGCCTATGCCGCGAGGTCCCTATGCGGAAGGTCGTAGCGCCGGAAACGCGGTCACAGCATGCGACCTGGCTTTTGTCTGGCAGGTACTGCGCAGCGCGCTTGACAGGGGCTCGTTCCAACTTTCAGGGACTGAATGGCTGGTTCTGAAGGCAATAGACGATCTTGGGTCGCCGAAGGAACACCATCCGGGCTGGGTGGAACTGATGACGCTGGCGCCAATCGCCCTTGAGAAGCCGTGCAACCAAAGCGAGATGTGGCTGAAGCTGGTGACGTCGCAAAGGCACAACGCGGACGAAGCGGCCTGAAGACCAGGCGGCATCAGACGTCTTCGGCATCACGTCCCTTAAAGCCTTGAGCCTACCCTTCCGCCGTGCGAATGTGCGCGGAATCAATTGCAGGGAGAAGATCATGGACGTTCGCGCCGCCGTTGCCGTTCAAGCAGCCAAGCCGCTGGAGGTCATGACCGTTCAACTCGAAGGCCCGCGGGCCGGGGAGGTTCTGGTCGAGGTGAAGGCGACGGGCATCTGCCATACCGACGACTTCACGCTGTCGGGCGCCGACCCGGAAGGGCTGTTCCCGGCGATCCTCGGCCATGAAGGTGCGGGCGTCGTGGTCGACGTCGGACCGGGCGTCACCTCCGTGAAGAAGGGCGACCACGTCATCCCGCTCTATACCCCGGAATGCCGCGAATGCCCCTCCTGCCTCTCGCGCAAGACGAACCTCTGTACCGCCATCCGCTCCACCCAGGGCCAGGGCGTCATGCCGGACGGCACATCGCGCTTTTCCATCAACGGCGAGAAGCTGCACCACTACATGGGCTGCTCGACCTTCGCCAACTATACGGTCCTGCCTGAGATCGCCGTCGCCAAGGTCAATCCCGACGCCCCCTTCGACAAGATCTGCTATATCGGCTGCGGCGTGACGACCGGCATCGGCGCCGTCATCAACACCGCCAAGGTGGAAATCGGTTCGACCGCCATCGTCTTCGGGCTCGGCGGCATCGGCCTGAACGTCATCCAAGGCCTGCGCCTTGCCGGCGCCGACATGATAATCGGCGTCGACTTGAACAACGACAAGAAGGAATGGGGCGAGCGCTTCGGCATGACCCATTTCGTCAACCCGCGTGATGCCGGTGACGACATCGTCCCCTATCTCGTCAACATGACGAAGCGCGGCGCCGACCACATCGGCGGGGCTGACTACACCTTCGACTGCACCGGCAACACCAAGGTCATGCGCCAGGCGCTGGAGTCCTCGCATCGCGGCTGGGGCAAGTCCGTCGTCATCGGCGTTGCCGGCGCCGGCCAGGAGATCTCGACGCGTCCCTTCCAGCTGGTCACCGGTCGCACCTGGATGGGCACCGCCTTCGGCGGCGCGCGCGGGCGCACGGACGTCCCGAAGATCGTCGACTGGTACATGGAAGGCAAGATCGAGATCGACCCGATGATCACCCACACCATGGGCCTCGACGACATCAACCGCGGCTTCGAGCTCATGCATGGCGGCGAAAGCATCAGGAGCGTCGTGGTGTATTGATGAGCCAGCCGGTCTATGATGTCGATGTGCGGAGACTTGAGGAGTTCTCCGCACTCGAACTGCACGCGATGCTGAAGCTACGCGTCGATGTCTTTGTCGTCGAGCAGAGCTGCCCTTATCCGGAACTCGACGACCATGACGTGGAGGCGCTGCATCTGCGGCTCCTCCAGCAGGGCAATGTCATTGGCTGTGCCCGCTTGTGGAAGCCGCCGGAGGCACCGCCACGGATCGGACGCGTTGCCATTTCGACTGGTCATCGTGGGCAGCGACTGGGGGAGGCGCTGATGCGTGAGGCCATCTCTGCATGTCAGGACCGGTTCCCCCACCAGCCAATCGCGATTTCTGCGCAGAGCCATCTTCAAGGGTTCTATGGCTCGCTTGGGTTTGAGAAGATTTCGGACGAATATGTGGAGGACGGGATCCCTCACGTGGATATGCTAAAGGTTGGATCGTGATTTACGTCGATGCCGACGCCTGCCCGGTCAAGCCGGAGATCCTCAAGGTCGCGGAGAGGCACGATCTCGAGGTGACCTTCGTCGCAAATTCTGGGCTGCGCCCGTCCCGCGATCCGATGGTGAAGAATGTGATCGTGTCCGGAGCGTTTGACGCAGCCGACGATTGGATTGCCGAACGCGCGGTACCGGGTGACATCGTCGTTACTGCGGACGTGCCTCTCGCAGGTCGCTGCGTGCGTGCCGGCGCGATGGTCACGGGTCCAAGCGGACGTGTTTTTGACGAAAGCAACATCGGTATCGCCACGGCGATGCGCGATCTTGGGCAACACCTGCGTGAAACGGGCGAAAGCAAAGGCTACAATGCGGCTTTCAGCCCCCGCGACCGGTCACGGTTTCTGGAAACACTCGACCGGCTCTGCCGCCGCCTAAAGACCCACACGCCAGGAGGAGATACACCATGAAAGTCATTTCCCAGAACACCGCTTTCGGTGGCATGCAGGGCGTTTTTGCTCACGAATCAAAAGCCTGCAAGTCTGAGATGACGTTCGCAGTTTATGTGCCGCCGAAGGCGATCAACGAGCCCTGCCCTGTCGTGTGGTACCTTTCGGGCCTCACCTGCAGCCATGCCAATGTCATGGAAAAGGGCGAGTACCGCCGCATGGCTTCGGAGCTTGGACTCATCATTGTCTGCCCCGATACCAGCCCTCGTGGCAACGACGTTCCTGATGAGCTCACCAACTGGCAGATGGGCAAAGGCGCAGGCTTCTATCTTGATGCCACGGAAAAGCCTTGGGCAGAGCACTACCAGATGTACACCTACATCACGGAGGAACTGCCGAACTTCGTCAGCCAACATTTCCGGACGGATATGAACCGCCAAGGCATCTTCGGTCACTCCATGGGTGGCCATGGTGCCATGACGATCGCGCTCAAGAACCCCGAGCGCTTCAAGAGCTGCTCCGCCTTCGCTCCGATCGTCCAGCCGTCGACGGCGGATTGGTCCATGCCCGCGCTGGAAAAATACCTCGGTTCCGATCGTGCCGCCTGGCGCCGCTATGATGCCTGTGCACTGGTGGAAGATGGCGCGCGCTTCCCGGAATTTCTCGTGGATCAAGGCAAGGCGGACAGCTTCCTGGACGACGGCTTGCGTCCCTGGCTGTTCGAGGACGCGATCAAAGGCACCGATATCCAGCTCACCTTGCGGATGCATGAACGCTACGACCACTCCTACTACTTCATCTCGACCTTCATGGACGATCATCTGAAGTGGCATGCTGATCGCCTGGGGTGAGCCTGATTCGGTCTTGGCTCAACGAGAATCTTGAGTTTCGCCGCCTGATAGGCGATATCAGGGACGGCAGACGACTGCCGCCGGGGAAAGCCCCGGACACGAACGCGGGGACGGCCTCGCTCCTTTGACACGGAGTAAGGCAATGGCCTGGATCCTCTTGACGCTTGCAGGATTGTTCGAAATCGGCTGGGCGATCGGCCTGAAATACACCGAGGGCTTCACCCGCCCTATACCGACGGCGCTGACGGCCGTGTCTATGATCATTTCCGTTGTCCTTCTCGGCTTGGCGATGCGCTCCCTGCCGGTAGGCACGGCCTATGCGATCTGGACCGGCATCGGTACGGTGGGCACCGTCATCCTCGGCATCGTCCTTTTCGCCGAACCGGCAACGGCTCTGCGGATCGGCTGCATAACGCTGATCATCACTGGCATCATCGGCCTGAAGATTGCCGCTGGTTAGCGACCAGGGAAAAGTGCCGTTGCGAGCGTCAGTCGTTCTTCACTCCCAAGGCGGAACTCTCTGGATATGCGCTGCGCGATCCGTTCTGCGAGAAGGTGATCGACCCCATCCCGCCGCAGCGAATAGACGGAGAGGGTGAAGCTTCCCGAAGCAATGACCTCGCCGCTGGCGACGGCCACAGCTTCCACCGACACGGTAGCCTCACGTCTCTCTCCGATAAGCACTTTTGGTGAAACAAGTTTCTCCAGCCGGACCGTTAGGATTGTCCGGGGAAGCAGACTTTCCCGCCTCGTGGCAAGGATCGCCTCATTCACGCGCCTGTCCGTTTCGGCTATCAGACCCGGCGGCACTTCACTGCGCGCAGCGACGAAGGCACCTCGCACATCATACAGAAGCGCCTCGCGCTCCGCTTTGCGCCCATCCAGCCTGAAAGACATCAAGGCTGGCAATAAGGCTACAAGAGCGATGGTGAGGATCAAACGGCGACGCATCGAGCAATCCTGGGACTGGTTTCCCGGATCATGCCCGAACGAGGTTAGGGAAGGGTTTAGGCGGCCGGTCGAACGCTAGAAAGGGCAGCGGCGGAGGCTCGGAACTCCTCCTCGCGGCGGGCCCGGCGCAACTGAGCCTCGGGATCGGCACCCCAGTGCTCATCCGTCCAGTCCTCATCAAGGTGAGCAAGGGCCCATGCCTCGTCCGCAGAAACTTCGCGCTCGGCAAGAGCAAGCGCGATGATCGCCGAACCGGTAAGTGTGGTCAGTGTATGCAGGCAGGCCAGCTCGATCGGCGTCTCGTACTTCCGCAGCGTCACCGCGAAAGCGCTGATCGCCTCACGGGGTTGTTCCTGCGGCATGATCCCCTCGATCAGGATGAAGCGTGCCCCGAGCCGATTGGCCGCCCAGTCGATCAGCGGATCCCATCGCTCGGCCTGCCGCGCCACCAGTTCTTCCGGTGCGTCCGCACGGTAGCAGAGGAGATCGCTGGATGAGAAGCGAAGGATATCCTCGAAGACGGACTGTGGATCCGTAGCGACACCATCAATTGCCGTATTGACCAGTTTGGTGATGGGCATGGTCGCCGGATCAATTTCATCCCTTTGTGCGTCCCACTCCGCTCGCATCAGATCAGCAAGGGCCGCTGTTGGTGCCTGAAGCGGGTTTTTGGCAGGTGTCCGAACAGGCCGTCCATCAAGATGTATGACGTAGCCGCCGTCTGTCTCCTGGACAGAAACGTTCTGGTAGAACCGCTTCGGCAACGGCCGTTTCATCTGGATTTGCGCCCTGCGGGTGGGGTCAGGGTGGCTCACGCCTTCTGGCATGTCGAACAGTTCACGCATCTTACACCTCAGCCGATGTGAGCAAGCAGCTCTCTTGGGTGATCAACGATCGTGTCGGCGCCGGCGTTCCAGAGGTCATCGACAGTCGCGTAGCCCCAGGAGACACCGATGGCCTTAGCCCCGGCGGCCTTCGCCATTTGCATGTCATAGATCGCGTCCCCGACAACCAAGGTAACGCCAGGCACCATTCCGGTTTGATCACAGCATTCCGTCACCATGGCCGGATGGGGTTTGGACGGGCAGTCGTCCGCAGTGCGGGAAACGACGAAGTAATCACCGAACCCATGCGTCTGCATGATCATGTCCAACCCGCGGCGTGACTTGCCGGTGACGGCCCCAAGCAGAAGATCGTCACGGGGGCCGATGGTGTCAATAAGGTCTCGAATTCCGTCGAAAAGCGGCTCACGGAAGTCCAGGTCACGACGCACCTCGGTGAAGAGCGACTTGTAATAACCCATCATCGCCACCTCCTCGTCACCCGCGTGCTGCCTTCCCAGCATCCGCGCGATGGCAATGTCGAGCGTCAGCCCGATGATCGCCTTCGTCTCCTCAACCTTCGGCTCCGGCTTCTTGAAATGCACAAAGGTGCGGCGCATGGTCTCGTGGATGAGGCCTACGCTATCGACAAGCGTGCCGTCGCAGTCGAATAGGATCAGCTTCATTCGTCGTCTCTCCGGCCGTTTTCCAGGTCAAAGCCGAGCAGGTTCCAGCTCTGTACCATGTGCGGCGGCAGCGGTGCCGTGACCTTCAGCCGTCCGCCCGACGGATGGGGCAGGTCAATGTGGCGCGCATGCAAGTGCAGCTTCTTCTGGATCCCGCCGGGGAACGGCCAGTTCACGTCGTCGTCAAAGTATTTCGGATCGCCGATGATCGAATGGCCGATATGCAGAGCATGTACGCGCAGTTGATGTGTCCGGCCCGTATAGGGCTCCATCTCAAGCCAGGCCATGGTCTGGGCCGCCGTTTCCAGCACGCGGTAGAAGGAAACCGCGTGGTCGGCACCCTCCTCGCCGTGTTTGGCGATGCGCATCCGGTCTCCGTCCGGCGTCTGCTCCTTAACCAGCCAGGTCGAGATCTTGTCCTCGTGCTTGCGCGGCACGCCCTTCACCAGCGACCAATAGGTCTTCTTCGTGTCCCGCTCGCGAAAAGCCGCCGTCAGCTTCTGGGCTGCCCCGCGGGTACGGGCAATGACCAGCACGCCGGAGGTGTCGCGGTCGAGACGGTGCACCAGACGCGGCTTCTCGCCCTTGGGGCTCACCCAGGCATCGAGCATCTGGTCGATGTGGCGCGTTACGCCGGATCCACCCTGCACGGCAAGCCCTGCCGGCTTGTTGAGCACAATCACCTTGTCATCTTCGTGCAGCACCATCCGCTGCAATAGCTCGTAGTCGCTCGAATGCTTCAGGTCCTTGCCGGCAATCGGTCCGCTCTTTTTGGCGTCGACATCAAGCGGCGGCACCCGCACCGTTTGGCCAGGCTTAACGCGGGCGTCGCTCTTCACACGCCCGCCGTCCACGCGCACCTGACCCGACCGTAGCAGCTTCTGGAGCGCGCCGAAGCCCAGGCCCGGGTAGTGAACCTTGAACCAGCGGTCCAAGCGCATGTCCGCCTCGTCCGCCTCGACGCGGATGTGCTCGATGCTTGCCATGATGATCTTTCTCGTCGTCTCGTTGTGCGAGCGTCTTTAGAACATCGACCGCCCTAGCGCCAGCCCGCCCAAGACGGCGAGCAGCGACAAGCCTACGCTTCCCATGATGTAGACCGCTGCCATGGCGGTTGCGGCTCGTTCGAACAGGACGAGCGCATCGAGCGAAAACGCGGAGAATGTGGTGAATCCACCGAGAAAGCCGGTGATCAGCAGCAAGCGGATCTCAGCGGACGCACCGAACCGGCGGGCGACGAGCTCCGCCAGGAAGCCGATCAGGAAGGAACCGACGACGTTCACGATCATCGTTCCCCACGGAAAGCCGGGTCCCAGATGACGGATACTCCAGTGGCCGACCAGGTACCGGAGCACAGAGCCAGTGGCTCCGCCGAAGGCAACGAGAAGTAAGTGCGACATGAACAAGCGGTCCAAACGTCTGAGATGATGGACTCGTTAAAAAGCCCAAGGTTTTCTTAACATGGAACCAATTCCGTCTCTTTATCTTCTAGGCTGGAGCACTGGATAATTTGGATGACCTTGGTTCTTTCAGTTTCGGCAAATGCAGCGGCATACGCGGCGGACGCTCTGAAGCCTGCGCGCCGGATTTCTGCCAAGGCTCACGCAGAGGATGCCCGTGCGGTCGCCGATCGGAGTACTCTGAGGGCGGCGACGGGCACTCCGTCGATAGACCAGCTTATCCCGGCGGCCGCAGTCACCTTCGACCTCTTGTCTCCAGAACAGCAGCCGCAGCAGCAGGCGAGCTTGGCGCAGGTCCAGGCTGCCTATCGGGACATTGCGGACTGACCCATCCCACCTAGACACCTATCATCACGATGCCGAAGCTCTGCATGCTTGCGATCACGCGCCGCAGGCCCTCTGGTGCTGACTGGTAAAGTCGTTTCACAAGCGGACGAAGGTGGGGCAACCATGCGTTGGCATAGAAGCGTCCCTTCCAGGAGAAACAGAGACTGTAGCCGCGGAGCGCAATCGTGCGATCGGACCAGGAGAGCTTATACTCCCCCTCGCCACCCAGAAGATCGTAGGCGGTCGCACCGTTTTCGATAAGCCAGCAGACCGTCATTTCCATCTGCACCTTGCCAGGAGAGAGATGTCTGAGCTTCCATTCGAAGCTGCCTATATAGGCATAGTAGTGCCCGTCGCGCAGGAAACCTAGTTCCGTAGCCACCACCGTATCGCCTGCTCGTAAAACGGAGAGGCAAGCTCCACTGAAGCTTTCCCTGTCACCGGAAAGAGTGGACAGGAAATCCTCAAAGCCGTCGGTGGAGAAGCCGCTGCTCGTTCGTCCGGTCTCGTTCAGCCACTGCCGCTTCATCGCGGCACACTGATGCACGAGATTTCGGAAGCGCGGATCGCTCGGCCAAACCACCTCGAAGCTGAGTTCGCCCAACCGAGAGAGGTGGTTGCGCCGCCGATTGCGATTGCGCTTCTTCAGCTTTCCACCCTGCGTGCGGTAGCTTTCCGCGTCAGCGAAGCCTGTCAGATCGAGAAGTGCGCTATTGCCGTTATAGCCGCTGATGGTCGGCCGTGCGCCGAGCAGCTGGGCGAGCTTGGAGCGCTGCGGGACAGGATGGAAGACAGCGACGTCACAAGAGGGATCCGTCTCGATACCGCTCAGCAACCTTCCGGTGATTGCTTCAACGAGAAGCGCATCATCGCAGAGCAGATTGCAGTACTGCGAATGCGGTGCTCCAAGGTTCTGCAGGACCCTGATCCCGGCGACCGTGTGGACCATAAGCGGCCAGACCGCGATGAGATCGTCCCCCCGCCAAACGGTTTCGATCCTGAAGTCCAGCGCGGCAGTCTCGTTTGCGAAGGCGGCGACCCAGCTACGACACCAGCCAAAACTCTGGAAATAGGTCAGCCGATCGCCGCAACGCCCTTCCAGAGCACGCCAGGCGAGAGCAGCGGAATCGATATCGGCAAGGGTGGTTAAGCGCCGGTAATCCAGGCTGTCGTCGTTAAATTGCGTGAAGATGGGAGCCTCGCTGTCTTCTGCAGGACCATGGACCCCTTTGTATCCCAAGGACCTAAACGAGAGCTTACTGTTCAGCCGCAAGCGCTGCAACGCAGCGAGTGCCTTGCTTTCATGCCCTCAAAAGCTGCACGGTGCCGGGACGGTGACAGCCGCCTTGAGACGACTGCCTGTTCCGATACGTTGCCTAGTTATGTGAGTGCCCGCCGGGTGCAGCACTCTTGACCGGCAGTGTGAGGTCGATGCTGCCGGCCTTCTCGAAGGTGAGCGTGACGGGCACGCTGTCCCCCTCCTTGAACGGCGTCTTCACCTGCATGAACATCATGTGCAGGCCGCCGGACGTTAGTTCCACCGTCTCGCCGGCCGGAACGGGAATACCCTCCCCGAGTTTGCGCATCCGCATCACCTCGCCCTGCATCGCCATCTCGTGCAGCTCGACGGTACCGGCAACGGGCGACGAGGCGGAGACCAATCGATCATCTTCGCCCCCGGTGTTCTTGATGGTGACGAAGCCGCCGCCCACCGGCTGGCCCGGCAGCATGGCGCGAACATAGGCGCCGTCCAGCTCGAGATTGCCTACCTTGGAGGGTGCCGCGGCGGCATCATGCGCGTGCATCGCCTCGTGTCCCGAAGCCTCCTGTGCGACAACTGTCACCGTCGGGGCTGGGCTTTGCAGCGAATGGGGATTGGTCCCCGGTGCTGCGACCTCCGTCCATGCGACGCTGGCGTCTGCTCCACACATCTGCGTCGCCGGGAAAGCCAGCACCGTACCGTCTGCGATGCCTGAAACCTTTCCGCGCACCGCAAAGGTGTCGTAGTATTCGTCCGGCAGTTCGCCACCCTTCCAGCGGATTTCGATCGGGCCGCTGGTCACGGTCGTGCCGTGATTGTCGTAGGCGTTCTTGTATTCGCCCTTGATGATCTCGAGCTCCCAGCCCGGCTTTGGCTGCGGCTTGGCGAAAGCGAAGCCTTCCGGCAGCTCTATGCGAACTTCGGTGGTGGCCTTGCCCTCGCAGCCGTGCGGCACCTGCAGCGACATCACCACATAGCTGTCGGCGGTCACGGTCGCTTCGGTGAAGGTGGCATGCGCAAAGGCCGAGCCGGCGGCAGCGGTCGTCAACGCGGCGGAAAGCGCGAGAATCTTTGTCGTCTTCATGATGTTTATCCCCATCCGGTCGCGGCCTTTCGCCTGCGCCGGGATCGATTGCTGATTGGATGGTGAGTATCAGATCGTCTGGGGTGGGCCGCGTGACGTCGGCCGTGCAAGCGCCGTGAAGACCAGTGTAAGCGAGGAGATGCGGAGCGGATTGCTCAGGAAGGCTCGGTCGCGGGGCAGGCTGACATCGCCTGCCGGCGTCGGCAGAGCGACGGAGGCGGCGAGCCTGCAGACTTCGCAGACAGGACGCACCGACTGATCATGATCGGCGTGCCCGGCCGCGCAGATGTCGGCAAAGGTACCGTCCGGCAGCCGATACTGTTCGGTGAAGGCCTCGATAGGGCCGGTAGCCAGAGCCGGCTGATGACCTAGTCCCACGGACAGGATAAGCAGTGCACACAGCGTGTGCAGCACCTTTCTCCATGTCGATGTGCTTGCGATCATTGGCCGGTTCTCAAATCTTTGCCTGACTTATCCCACGACCCTGTAAAGAGCAATTCTCCTGGAGTGCTTCTTTACGACGCATCAAGTACTTGAGCTGCACGACAAAAATTTCCTGGCCGCGACATTTGACCCTTGCCAAGGAATGGCTCCCACGGATAATGGGGCGCAACGTACGTTGGGAGAAGCCGCTTCGATGCGGTGCCGAAGGAGCAACCGCCCCGGAAACTCTCAGGCAAAAGGACCAGCGCACGGCCTAACAGGACTCTGGAGAGAGGCACCGCCGACAAAAGGCGATGCACGCCGAAGGGATAACAATCTCAGGCGACAAGGACAGAGGGGGCTCATGAACCGGGCGCAATTGCGCCGTCAAATGAGCTTATGCGTCTATTGCGCAGCCTGGAGGTTATTCTTGGACCACTCCCCAACCCTGAAGCAGACCCCGTTGCACGCCCTGCACCTGTCGCTCGGCGCAAAGATGGTGCCCTTCGCCGGCTACGACATGCCCGTGCAGTATCCGATGGGCGTGATGAAGGAACACCTCCAGACCCGCGCCGCCGCCGGCCTCTTCGACGTCTCGCATATGGGCCAGGTCATCGTCCGCGGCACCTCCTATGAAGACGCAGCCCGGGCGCTGGAGACACTCGTCCCGGTCGACATCCTCGGCCTCAAGCCGGGCCGCCAGCGCTACGGCTTCTTCACGAGCGAAAACGGTGGCATCCTCGACGATCTAATGATCACCAACCGCGGCGGTCACCTGCTGGTCGTCGTCAATGCCGCCTGCAAGGAGCAGGACGTCACGCATATGAAGACGCATCTTGCCGGTTGCGAGGTGACGCTGCTCGAAGACCGGGCGCTTCTCGCCCTCCAAGGCCCGGCCGCTGAAAAGGTTCTCGCCTCGCTCTGGGCTGCCGCGGCCGAGATGAAGTTCATGGACGTGCGCGACGCCTCCATCCTCGGCGCTGACTGCATCATCTCCCGCTCCGGCTATTCCGGCGAGGACGGCTTCGAGATTTCCGTCCCGGCGAACAAGGCCGAAGAACTCGCCAAGGCTCTGCTGGCACATCCGGAGTGCGAGCCGATCGGCCTCGGCGCCCGCGATTCCCTTCGACTCGAGGCCGGTCTCTGCCTCTATGGCAACGACATCGACACGACAACTTCGCCGGTCGAAGCCTCGCTGGAATGGGCCATGCAGAAGGTCCGCCGACCGGGCGGCGAACGCGCGGGCGGCTATCCGGGTGCCGACCGCATCACGGAGGACTTCGCCGCAGGTCCAGTCCGTCGTCGCGTCGGCCTGAAGCCGGAAGGCAAGGCGCCGGTGCGGGCCCATGCGGTGCTCTATGCAGAGGACTCGCCGGAGTCGCCGATCGGTGAAGTCACCTCCGGCACATTCGGCCCGACGGTCGAGGGTCCGGTCGCCATGGGCTATGTCCCCGCCTCGCTCGCCGAACCCGGCACACGCGTCTTTGCGGAAGTGCGCGGCAAGTACCTGCCGCTCACGGTCACCGCTTTGCCCTTCATCACGCCCACCTACAAACGCTAATAAAATCCTCCGGAGAGAACCATGCTGAAATTTACCGCCGAACACGAATGGCTGAAGCTCGAAGGCGATGTCGCCACCGTCGGCATCACCACCCATGCCGCCGAGCAGCTGGGCGATCTCGTTTTCGTCGAACTGCCAGAAGTCGGCGCCGAGCTGACGAAGGACGGCAATGCCGCCACCGTGGAATCGGTGAAGGCCGCATCGGATGTCTATGCGCCGCCGGATGGCGAGGTG
>DASYHX010000256.1:0-2617 GCA_035998065.1 Pseudorhizobium sp. | reverse complement strand
CCGCTCCCGATCAATGTGGCGCAATAGACCATCAGGCGCGTTGAAACGCCTTCCTCGAGATCATGGCCCTTCATCGCGCGCAGCCGGTGAGCGAGGTTGACGAGCGGCGCGACCTGGCGCTGTTCCAGCCCGCTTTCGGCTGCAACGATCGCAATCTCCTGGTCCTTGGGAAGGAAATCGAACTCGATTGCCACGAAGCGCTGCTTGGTTGACGGCTTCAACGCCTTCAGGATGTTCTGGTAACCGGGGTTGTAGGACACCACCAGCATGAACTCGACGGGGGCTTGCAGGAGCTCTCCCGTCCTCTCAAGCGGCAGGATCCGACGGTCGTCCGTCAGCGGGTGGAGAACGACGGCCACGTCCTTGCGGGCTTCGACGATCTCGTCGAGATAGCAGATCCCGCCGTTGCGAACGGCCCGGGTCAGCGGTCCGTCGACCCAGACCGTATCCCCACCCTTCAGGAGATAGCGCCCGGTCAGGTCGGCCGCGGCGAGGTCGTCATGGCAGGACACCGTCGATAGTGGCAGGCCGAGCTTTGCTGCCATGTGGCTGACAAAGCGCGTCTTGCCGCAGCCCGTAGGCCCCTTGAGCAGGAGCGGCAGCTGGCGCTTCCACGCCATTTCAAACAGCTCGCACTCATTGCCAGCAGGGATGTAGTGCGGCACCAGCGCCTGGCTGGCGACATTGGGAGACAAAGGCAAAGTCATGGTTTCCAATCCTTAATTTCGGGAAGGCGTGTGGCCCCGGCGATCGGGGCCACATCGCTCATTCAGCCGGAACGGTCGTGAAAGCAGCCGGAACACGCTCGCGGCCCGGAACGAACAGCGCCCAGAGGAACATGAAGGCCGCGATCAGCACGAAGACCCCCGATCCGAGGCGGACCCAGTAGAAGAGGGCGAGCTGGTCCTGGACGTCCATGTAGCTTTCGCCAAGAACCCGCTGCAGATGGACCTGCAGGACGCCTGCGAAGGTCAGCGCAAAGGTCATCACTGACATCGCCGTGCACATGATCCAGAAGCTGACCATCGAGAGCATCTGGTTGTATGGTGCGCGACCACGGATTTCCGGCACCGCGTAGGCCATGACGGCGAGGTTCAGCATCACATAGGCGCCGAAGAAGGCGAGGTGACCGTGGGCAGCGGTGACCTGCGTGCCATGGGTGTAGAAGTTCACCGAAGACAGCGTGTGCAGGAAGCCCCAGACACCGGCGCCGAAGAAGGCCATCACCGAGCAGCCGATCGACCACAGGAGCGCTGCACGATTCGGATGCTTGCGGCCAGCCTTCCAGGTCATCACGAAGGTGAAGATCACCATGGTGAAGAAGGGAGCGACCTCCAGCGTGGAGAAGAGCGAGCCGATCCACTGCCAATAGCCGGGAGCGCCGATCCAGTAGAAGTGGTGGCCGGTGCCGAGGATGCCCGAGAAGAGGGCCAGGCCGACAATCACATAGAGCCACTTTTCGACGACCTCGCGGTCGATGCCGTTCAGCTTGATCATCAGGTAGGCGAGAATGGACGCCATGATCAGTTCCCAGACGCCTTCGACCCACAGATGGACGACATACCACCAGTACATCTTGTCGAGCGCCAGGTTGGCCGGATTGTAGAAGGCGAAGAGGAAGAAGATCGCGACACCCCACAGTCCGAAGATCAGGATGTTGGTGACGACCGTCTTGCGGCCCTTCAGCACCGTCATGGTGATGTTGAACAGGAACATCAGGCAGACGACGACGATCCCGACCTTGATGATGAAGGGCTGCTCCAGGAATTCGCGGCCCTCATGGATCTTGAACATGTAGCCGACCACGGCAATCGCTGCGGCCACGAGGAAGATCCAGAACTGAGCGATGGCGAGCTTGGGACTGTAGAGCTCCGTCTCTGCCTCTTCCGGAAGCAGGTAGTAGGTGGAGCCCATGAAGCCGATCAGCAGCCAGACGATCAGCGCGTTGGTGTGGATCATGCGGATGATGTTGAACGGCAGAAGTTCGGACAGCGTGTTTGGAAGCACGTAGACCGTTCCGGCGAGAACACCGAACAGCACCTGTGCGACGAAGAGGCCGAGCGCGCCGTAGAAATACAGCATCGCGACCTTTTGGGTTTGGTATTTCATGATGTTTTTTCCTTCCCTGGAGGTCAGCCGGCGTCGTTGGGCGGCCACTTCTGCGTCTTGATCCGGCTCGTCCATTCCAGGAAGTCGGCAAGGTCATCGAGTTCCTGGTCGGTGAGATTGAACTGCGGCATCTGCCGGCGGCCTTCGATGCCGGTCGGCATGGCGGCCATCCACGCCTTCAGGGTCTCGCGGGCACCTTCCGGATCGTCCCGGCCGCCATAGCGGACCCAGACATTGCCGAGTTCGGGAGCGAAGTAGGCGCCTTCGCCCAGCAGTGAATGGCAGTTGATGCAGGAGTTTTTTTCCCAGACATGCTTGCCGCGCGCGACGGCATCGGTCAGCGTCGATTCGTCCGTGGAAACGGTGCGCATGTAGTAGTGGCTGTGCGCGGTCAGCCCGAGGAATATCGCAAAGAAGAACGCGGATCCGCCATAGAAGACGTTGCGTGCTCCGGTCTTTGTCAGCCGTTCTGACATTCCGAGGTCCTTTCGATCCCCTGCCGGATCTT
>DASYHX010000244.1:0-8620 GCA_035998065.1 Pseudorhizobium sp. | reverse complement strand
GGTGCGCCTCAGCATCCACGCGAGCTTTCCTCACACCGCTGCATCGGCTGGAGAACCGCCGCCGGCGTCGCCTCCTATCGCTGGGAGTTCGCCGAAGACGGCAAGGAATTCTCTGTTGCGGTCGGCGACGAGATCACCACCACCGATATGGCGCTGATGGTCCGGCTCGCTATCGCGGGCGCCGGCATTTCCTTTGGTATGGAAGAGAGCTTCCGAGGACCGATCGATCGGGGAGAACTGGTGCCGCTCCTGGAAGACTTCTGCCCGCGCTTCCCCGGCTTCTATCTTTACTATCCAAGCCGCCGCAACATGGCGCCGAAGCTGCGGGCGCTGGTGGACCACCTGCGCCGCCACCGGCGACCGTAAGACGCTGCAACATCCAAGCGGCGTCTCTGATCAAGACAGGCGCCGGAGAGGCTTTGGCGCCTTGCCCTGATGCTCGGCAAAGCCGCATCTGCCGTTTTTCCAGGCGCCCTCTGCAACCTCTTTATTGTGACGGGGATTTATGATCTAGAGCGCCGAAATTGCGATCGAGCGCTCTCATCCGTTCCCTGTCCAAAAGCGGCGCAGCGGCGTGATGCCGAGGCGGCGAAGGAGAGATTTATGTCTGAGCAGAACTACCCAGTGCATGCCGAAATCACCGGCCCGATTGTGATGATCGGCTTCGGCTCTATCGGCCGCGGCACGCTGCCGCTCATCGAGCGCCACTTCAAGTTCGACAAGAGCCGGATGGTCGTGATCGATCCGCGGGACGACGAGGCGGAACTGCTGGCCAAGCATGGCGTCCGGCACATCAAGGACCATGTCACCAAGGAAAACTACAAGGAACTCCTGAAACCTCTGCTCGACGACGGCAAGGGTGGCCAGGGCTTCTGCGTCAACCTGTCGGTCGACACCGGATCTCTCGACCTCATGAAGTTCTGCCGCAAGCTGGACGTTCTATATATCGATACGGTGGTCGAGCCCTGGCTCGGCTTCTATTTCGACACCTCTGTCGGAAACGAGGAGCGCACCAATTACGCGCTTCGGGAAACCGTGCGCCAGGAGAAGACCAAGAACCCCGGCGGCACGACGGCGGTGTCCACCTGCGGTGCCAATCCGGGCATGGTATCCTGGTTGGTCAAGCAGGCGCTGGTCAATCTGGCGAACGATCTTGGCCTCAAGTTTGAGGAGCCGTCGGTCGAGGATCGTGAAGGCTGGGCAAAGCTGATGAAGAAGGTCGGCGTCAAGGGCATCCACATCGCTGAACGCGACACGCAGCGGACCAAGAACCCGAAGCCGCTGGACGTCTTCTGGAACACCTGGTCCGTCGAAGGGTTCGTCGCCGAAGGCCTGCAGCCGGCCGAACTCGGCTGGGGCACCCACGAGGAGTGGATGCCGAAGAACGCCAAGAAGCACAAGAAGGGTTGCAAGGCGGCAATCTATCTGGAGCAGCCGGGTGCGAACACCCGCGTACGCAGCTGGTGCCCGACGCCCGGGCCGCAATACGGCTTCCTCGTCACCCACAACGAGTCCATCTCGATCGCCGACTACTACACCGTCCGCGACAAGCACGACGATGTTTCCTATCGGCCGACCTGCCACTATGCCTACCACCCTTGCAACGATGCCGTCCTTTCGCTGCACGAGATGTTCGGCAACGGCGGCAAGGCACAACCGGTCCAGCACGTGCTGGACGAGGACGAACTGGTAGACGGCGTCGATGAGCTGGGCGTTCTGCTCTACGGCCACGACAAGAACGCCTACTGGTACGGCTCGCGTCTGTCGCTGGAAGAAACCCGTCGCATCGCGCCATATCAGAACGCGACGGGCCTGCAGGTAACTTCTGCAGTTTTGGCCGGTATGGTCTGGGCCCTGGAAAACCCGAAGGCGGGAATCGTCGAGGCCGATGAGGTCGACTACAAGCGCTGCCTCGAAGTGCAGATGCCCTACCTTGGCCCCGTCGAGGGGCATTACACCGACTGGACGCCGCTCGATGGACGCCCTGGCCTCTTCCCCGAGGACATCGATACTTCTGATCCCTGGCAGTTCCGCAACATCCTTGTGCGCTGATCCTGCCGGGTGCAGCATCGGATTTCCGGCGTTTCCTTGTTGAAACGCCGGAAAAGGGCTGTGCAACCGGCAAGACTGCGTTAGATAGATTTTCGATCAGCACCCAGACGGTTGAACTGCGGGAGACCAACGACCATGAAATTGAAAGCGAGCATTGCGCTCATTGCCGCCGCCACGCTGACTGCCTGCGTTTCATCCCCACAGCCATCGCGCCTTCCGCCGCAGCGCGCACAGCCGCAGGGCGTCGAAGGCACCTGGGCAGACCCGAACGGAATCGTATCAACCTTCCAGGGCGGAACCTTCAACACGCGCTCGACCGACAGCAACACCCTGCTGGCCTCTGGCACCTATGTCAGCCTTTCGCCCACGCTGGTGGAAATCAACATGACGTCGCTTGTCCGCAACACCCAGTCCCGCGTCAACTGCGCGCTTGTGACGCCCAGCCAGTTGAACTGCACGCAAGACAGCGGTGCACAGTTCTCCCTGACCCGCCGCACCTGACCGCAGCATCTGGCTTGATCTTGGAACCCCGCTCCGGCGGGGTTTTCCGTTTGGGAAAGGCCGCAGCGGACGTCCTCTTGCGCTGCACATTTCCCCTTGCAGTCACCACCCCCTTGGTGGAAACATGCTCTCGCCGCCGGTAGAGGGTGATGCTACCAGGCGCGCAGGATCGCCAATCCAAAGCGAAACGGGAGACCAAGATGATGAAGACATTCCGACTGGGGCTGATGACGGCCTCAGCGATTGCCCTCTTTGCCGGCACGGCCCTGGCCGACTACGAACTCAACATCCTCCACATCAACGATCTCCATTCCCGCATCGAGGCCATCAACAAATACGACTCCACCTGCTCGGAGGAAGAGGCCTCGAAGAACGAGTGCTTCGGCGGCATTGCCCGGGTAAAGACCGCTATCGACACCCGTCGCGGCGAATTGCAGGACGCCAACCTTCTCGTGCTCGACGCTGGCGATCAGTTCCAGGGCTCGCTCTTCTACAGCATGTTCAAGAGCGGCCCCATCGCCGACTTCATGAACGGCATCCGCTTCGATGCCATGGCGATCGGAAATCACGAGTTCGACGACGGCCCTGAGGAATTGATGAAGTTTATCGACGCATCGGACTTCCCGATCATCTCCGGCAACACGATTGCCGCCGAAGGCAGCCCCGTCGCTGGCAAGTTCGAGCCTTATATCATCAAGGAGATGGGCGGCCAGAAGGTCGCCGTCGTCTCCGTTCTCGCGACCGACACAGATGAGACCTCCTCGCCAGGAGATCAGATCCGGTTTGAGGACGAGGTGGATTATCTGAAGAAGGCCGTGGCCGACCTCGAGGGCCAGGGCATCAACAAGATCGTCCTGCTTTCCCATGTCGGCTACACGCGGGACAAGGAGATAGCCGCAGCCGTGGACGGCATCGACGTCATCGTCGGTGGCCATAGCCACACCCTCCTCTCCAGCACGGATGAAAAGGCTGCCGGTCCCTACCCGACGCTGGTGAAGAACCCGGGAGGCACGGATGTGCCGATCGTGCAAGCCTATGCCTATTCCAAATACCTCGGTGACTTGAAGGTCGTCTTCGACGACAACGGCGTGGTGAAATCCGCCGAAGGGGCTCCCCAGTTGCTGGATTCCTCCGTCGTGCCCGATGCCGGCTATTCCGCCAAGGTAGAAGAACTCGGCCAGCCGCTGGAAGAACTGAAGCGGAAGGTGGTCGGCTCCACCAAGGAGGTCATCGTCGGAGACCGCGACGTGTGCCGCGTCGAAGAGTGCTCCATGGGCAACCTCGTCGCGGACGCGCAGCTCGACCGAGTCAAGGATCAAGGCATCACCATCTCCATCGCCAACAGCGGTGGTCTGCGGGCCTCCATCGATGCGGGCGAGGTCACCATGGGCGAGGTCCTGACCGTCCTGCCCTTCCAGAACACGATTGCCACTTTTCAGCTCAAGGGCACCGACCTTCGCGCCGCGCTTGAAAATGGTGTCAGCCAGATAGAGGAGGTGGCCGGCCGCTTCCCGCAGGTCGCCGGCATGAAGTATTCCTTTGACAAGTCCAGACCGGCTGGCGAGCGGATTGTCGACGTGCAGGTCAAGGAAGGCGACGACTTCGTACCGCTCGATCCGGAGAAGACCTACGGCGTTGTGACCAACAACTACGTCCGCGGCGGTGGTGACGGCTACGAAACCTTCGCGACCAGCGCCATCAATCCCTATGATTTCGGACCTAACCTCGAGCAAGCCGTGGCCGATTATCTGTCGGCCAACAACCCCTATGAACCCTTCACCGAAGGACGGGTCACGGAGGTGACATCGGCGGAGGAAACGGTGGAGGCCGATGCCCCAGCCGCCGAGGCGCCCGCAAGCCCTGCCCCGGCGTCAACGACAGAACCTGCCGCTTCTGCAAATACCGCTCCAACGGAGGCGCCTCCCGCTGCCGACGTAACTGCGCCTGCCGCTGCCGAAAGCACCACGACACCACAGACCCACGTGGTCGCCCGCGGCGATTCCTTGTGGAGGATCTCCGAGGCGGTCTATGGCGACGGCACCATGTGGGCACGGATCGCTGAGCAAAACGAACTCCGCAATCCCCACCTCCTCGAGATCGGGCAAGAGCTTCAACTTCCTGCGAGATAAGACATTTTGCGCGCAACAATATGCGGCCCGGGCTTTTCCGGGCCGCTTTTTGTTTCTAGATAGTGCCTGCCTCCGAGGGCGCCCTGCTCTCGCAACAACAAGCGGAATCTTCAGATGGACGTAACAGCCAGTTACATGCCGCCAGGTCACCCCCAGATCAAATTCGGAAAAGTCGGCGTTCTTCTCGTCAACCTCGGCACGCCGGATGGCACAGACTACTGGCCGATGCGCCGCTATCTCGCCGAGTTCCTCTCTGACCGGCGCGTGATCGAATGGTCCAGGCTCTACTGGTATCCGATCCTCTACGGCATCGTCCTGAACAAGCGCCCTCAAAAGGTCGGGAAGGCCTACGAAGAGATCTGGAACAAGGACCTGAACGAGAGCTATCTGCGCACCTACACCCGCAACCAGGCAGAGCTGATGGCGGCTGCGATGAAGGATCTGCCGAACGTCGTCGTCGATTGGGCAATGCGCTATGGCAACCCCTCCATCGCCTCCAAGATCGATGAATTGTACGCGCAGGGCTGCGAGCGGATCCTGCTCTTCCCGCTTTATCCGCAATATGCCGCTTCGACGACTGCGACCGTGAACGACAAGGCGTTCGAGCACCTGATGAAGATGCGGTGGCAGCCAGCGCTTCGCACCGTCCCGCCCTACCACGATGATCCGGCCTATATCGACGCCCTCGCGGTATCGGTGCAGAAGGCCCTGGCGAAGATCGACTGGGAGCCGGAAATGTTGGTCGCATCCTTCCACGGCATTCCCCAATCCTACTTCAAGCAGGGCGACCCTTATCACTGCCACTGCCAGAAGACCGGGCGCCTGCTGCGCGAGCGTCTCGGCTTGCCGAAGGAGAAGTTCATGGTCACCTTCCAGTCCCGCTTCGGGCCGGAAGAATGGCTCCAGCCCTACACGGACAAGACCATGGAGAAGCTGGGCGACGAAGGCGTCAAGCGCATCGCCGTCATCAACCCCGGCTTCGTCTCCGACTGTCTCGAAACCCTGGAGGAAATCGCCGGCGAGGCCGGGGAAATCTTCCAGCACCACGGCGGCGAAAAGTTCCTTCACATCCCCTGCCTCAACGACAGCCCGGAGGGCATGAGCGTGCTGGAAAAGGTGGTTCGCCGCGAGCTTCAGGGTTGGGTCTAACCTCCTTCGTTCCATCCCGGGCGGGAACATGATACTCCAGTCTCAAATTCTTGAGCTGGAGGGTCAGCCATGCTGGGCGGCTTCGATATCGTCGTGATTGCCATCGTTCTCCTTGTCATCCTGGTCCTGTTCGCCGGGATCAAGACGGTGCCGCAGGGTTATCGCTATACCGTCGAGAGGTTCGGGCGCTATACGCGCACGCTCGATCCGGGCCTGAACCTGATCACGCCGTTCATCGAGCGCATCGGCGCCCGGATGAACGTGATGGAGCAGGTGCTCGACATCCCGACCCAGGAGGTCATTACCAAGGACAACGCCAGTGTTTCGGCGGATGCTGTGGCGTTCTACCAGGTGCTGAACCCGGCCCAGGCCGCCTATCAGATTTCCGATCTCCGCAATGCGATCCAGAACCTGACCATGACCAACATCCGCTCGGTCATGGGATCGATGGATCTCGACGAACTCCTCTCCAATCGTGAAGTGATCAACGAGCGGCTGCTTCGCGTCGTGGATGAAGCGGTCGGCCCGTGGGGGATTAAGGTGACCCGCGTCGAGATCAAGGACATCCAGCCACCCGCGGACCTCGTCCAATCCATGGGCCGCCAGATGAAGGCGGAACGCGAAAAGCGCGCGCAGGTGCTGGAAGCGGAAGGCTCTAGAAATGCACAGATCTTGCGCGCGGAGGGCGCCAAGCAGGCGGCCGTGCTCCAAGCCGAGGGCGAGCGTGAAGCCGCCTTCCGTCAGGCCGAGGCACGCGAGCGCTTGGCCGAAGCCGAGGCCAGGGCGACCCAGTCGGTTTCGCAAGCCATTGCCCTCGGTGACGTTCAGGCCATCAACTACTTCGTCGCCCAGAAATACACCGAAGCCCTCGCCGAAATCGGCAAGGCGCCGAACTCCAAGATCGTCCTGATGCCGATGGAGGCCTCTTCGCTTATCGGCTCGCTCGGCGGTATCGGCGCGATTGCGAAGGAAGTCTTCGGCGACGGTGACGGGCCGGCGCGTGTTCGCGCAGCCGTGCCGCAGCAGCCGGCCTCGCCATCATCCTCGCGACCGGCGCCCACGGCCGCGCCCCGCACCACACCGCCCGTCAACCCATTCGCTCCGCGAAGCGAGACCTGACCATGCTACAGACCCTCGCCGCCAATCTTGGCCCCTGGAGCTGGTGGATCATCGGCATCGTTTTGCTCGCCGCCGAACTTGTTGCGCCCGGCGTCTTCCTGATCTGGATTGGTGCGGCGGCCATCATCATTGGCGCGCTGTCGCTCCTGCTCTGGGATGCCGCCTTCTGGTCTTGGCAGCTGCAGTTCGTACTTTTCGCAGCCCTTGCCGGAGCGTTTGCCCTTGCTGGACGCCGCTTCTATGGCAAGCCGCACACCAGCGACGAGCCGCATCTCAACCGCCGTGGCGAAAGCCTTGTCGGCCGCACCGCGACCTTGCGGGAACCGATCAGCGAGGGACGAGGCAGGATTCACCTCGACGACACCTGGTGGCCGGTCCTGGGACCGGACTTGCCGGCGGGGACACGGGTCAAGATCGTGTCCGCGGACGGCCGCGATCTTCGGGTCGAGATGATCTGATCAGGCCACGCCGACACGCAGCAGGTCGTGGAAGTGCACGATCCCCACCGGGCGATTGTCATCGTTTACGACGATCAGGGCCGAGATGTTGTACTGATTGAGGATGGCCATGGCCGTGGTGGCAAGAGTTTTCTCCTGCACCGTCTTTGGGCTCTGGCTCATGATGTCATCAACGATCATGGCGCTGAGGTTGAGATTGAGTCCACGCGCCAGATCCCCATCGGTGACGACCCCGCACAGGCAGCCATCTTCGTCCACGACGCCGACACAACCGAAGCGCATTTCGGACAGCGTCATCACGGCGGTCGGCAGCGGCGTACCCTTCGGCACGAGAGGCACCTGGCTGCCGGTATGCATGATGTCGCTGATGTGGCTGAGCATGGCGCCCAGTTTGCCGCCAGGATGAAAAACGCGGAAATCCAGTGCCGTAAAACCACGCGCCTCCAGAAGTGCCACGGCCAGTGCATCCCCGATCGCCAGTTGCATCATCGTGGAGGTGGTTGGCGCCAGCCCGTGGGGGCAGGCTTCCTGCTCCTTTGGGAGTAGCAAGACAATGTCCGCTTCCCGAGCAAGGGTGGAGACCTCCCCTGAGGTCAGAGCGATAAGCGGGATCGAAAACCTTCGACAATAGGCAACGATGCTCTGCAGTTCGGCCGTCTCCCCGCTCCAGGATACGGCGATCACCGCATCCTTTCGGGAAATCATGCCAAGATCGCCGTGATTGGCCTCCGCTGCATGAACAAACGATGCCGGGGTTCCAGTCGAGGCAAGCGAGGCTGCAAGCTTCGCGCCTATGTGTCCGCTCTTGCCGACACCGGTAACGATGACGCGGCCGGCCAGGCCGAGGATGAGGTCGACGGCGTGCTGGAATGGCTCAGCGAGAGCACTCTGCAGTGCCTGCTCTAGCGCAGCTAGTCCGTTTTTTTCAATTCCGATGGTCCGCAGGGCCGACTGCAGGATGTCGAAGTCTGTAGCTTTGATGGCGCTCTTGATCATGATTTGCATGTAATCCTTTCACAGGATCGAGTCCATCGTTTCGGCTCGGTCGCCCTCGTGCTTCACAAGCATCTGTTAACCAAGAAGCTTTACCATCAGGCAACGATCGTGGGACCGACAGTGGGATGATGGCAATGGAGCAGCAAGGCCGGCAGCGCGCCCCGCGGCGAACCGTCCTGGCACTTTTGCTGGCATGCTCCGCCTTGATCAACCCAG
>DASYHX010000234.1:0-2715 GCA_035998065.1 Pseudorhizobium sp. | reverse complement strand
CAGCAGAGGGGACGGCTGGGAATGGCGACCGAGAAGCCAAGCGCCTCGAGGGTCTTGACCGCGGCAATGGCGGTCTCCGGGCGGAAGTAGTTATTAAAGGTGTCGGGCCACAGCACCACACGTGGGCCGGCGCCGCCCTCGCCCCGGTTTTTTTGAAACCACGAGGTAAAGCTCTGGTCGGCATAGCGGGGGATTTGCCGCTGCGGCGCAATATCGCCGACCCACTTGGCCAAACGCGAGACGCCGGGGGTCCCCATCACCGCGTTGGCGAACCATGGAACCTTGCTGGCGATCCTCGACCACCAGTAGATCCGGCCCATCGCATAGGCGGCGCGCGGCCGGAGCCGTCCCTCATAATAGTGCGAGCGGAACTCGGCCTTATAGGTCGCCATATCGACATTGACCGGGCAGTCGCTCTTGCAGCCTTTGCAAGCCAGGCAGAGGTCAAGTGCATCCTCCACCTCATCGCTCTTCCAACCCTTTTCAAGCACGCCACCATGCAGCATTTCGAAGAGCAGGCGCGCCCGGCCGCGCGTGCTGTGCTTTTCCTCGCCGGTGACCAGATAGCTTGGGCACATGACCTGCGTACCGGCATCATTGCGGCGGCATTTGCCAACACCGACGCAGCGCTCCGCCTCCGCGGCGAAGCCACCCTTGCCAAAGTGGAAATGTGTCTCCAGCTCAGGAGGGGTATAGCTTGGGCCAAGGCGAAGATTGGACGTGATCGGAAAGGCATCAACGACCTTGCCGGGATTCATGCGCCCATCGGGATCCCAGATCGCCTTGAACTCACGAAAGGCTTGGACCAGCTCAGGGCCATACATTTTCTCCAGCAGTTCGGCCCTGCCTTGACCATCACCATGCTCGCCGGACAGCGACCCGCCATAGCCGATTACCAGATCAGCGGCCTCGTCCAGAAAGCGCCGCCACTGGGCGATACCCGGCTCCGACTTGAGATCGAAGCTGACTCGGCAATGAACCAGGCCATCGCCGAAATGGCCGTAAATCGGTGATTCATAGCCGTGCTTTTTGTAGAGCGCCCTGAGGTCCCGCACGTAGTCGCCGAGCTTTTCGCGAGGCACGGCAGTGTCCTCCCAGCCCTCCCAAGCCTCCGGCCGGTCCGGAACATAGGCGCTGGCGGGCAGGCCTGCCTCGCGGACCCGCCATACCTTCTCCTGCGTCTCCGGGTCGGTGACGCGCTTGGCCTGTACATGAGGATTGGCCTCGAAGTGCTCCTGCAGTTTGGCGGCCTTAGCCTCGGCCTCCTCTTCCGTATCGCCACCGAACTCGACGACCAGCCAGTCGTGCCCTTCTGGCAGGACGTCCAGCTTGTCGGTGTGCAACTCCTTGCGTTCCATGCCTTCGATGAGCATGCAGTCGATCCCCTCGATTGCCCGGGGGCCGAACTCTAGAATTTGGGGAACTGCATCGGCGGCTTTGTCGATGCCTTTGAAGCCCAGGATCACCAGAACCTGTTCGCTTGGGCTGGGGGACAGCTGGAGCTTGGCTTCAAGCACGGTGACGCAGGTACCTTCCGTCCCCACCAGCGCCTTGGCGACATCGAAGCCGTTCTCAGGCAACAGCTTGTCGAGGTCGGCAAACCCGGACACCCGGCGTGGCAAGTCGGGGAAACGCGTGCGGATAAGGTCGCCATAGCGCTGCCGGAACTCGTCGAGCTTGCGATAGATCTCCGCCTTCTCGCCGCCTTCAGCAACAATGGCCCGGAACGCCTCGTCACTAGTCGGTCCAACCTCCATCTCCAGACCGCGATACGTTAGAACGCTTAGGCCCAGCACATTGTCGGCGGTGCGCCCATAGGCGACCGAATGAACTCCGCAGGAATTGTTCCCGATCATGCCGCCCAGAGTGTTGTGGTCGTGGGTTGCCGGGTCGGGACCAAAGGTGAGACCATGCGCCTCTGCCGCGTCCCGCAGTTCATCGAGTACGCAGCCCGGCTCCACCACCGCCGTCTTGGTGTCCGGATCGAGAGCGACGATGTGGTTGAGGTATTTGGAAAAGTCGATCACCAAACCGGTGTTGGTGCTTTGCCCCACAAGACTTGTGCCGCCACCGCGCGAGGTGATTGGCATTCGGTTCTCAGCGCATTTGGCGATAGTTCGACGAACGTCCTCAATGGTTCGCGGAACAACCACGCCGGTGGGCACCTGACGGTAGTTGGAAGCATCCGTTGCATAGAGGGCGCGATCACCCGCACCGAACCGCACCTCCCCCTCGAGCTCCCGTGTGAGTTCTCTGGCCATCTCGGCGAAGGGTCCGTCGCTCTCAACAAAGGCCGCCTGCACCCTGCCGCTTTGTACCCTCTCATGCCGTTGCGCGGGACCTCTTGCCTCCGTGTCGATCAGCCGGTGCTTCGCCATTTTCCCTCCTCATCGTTACAACGGACGCCTCCTCACCGGACCCACCGCCCTACGAAACCAAATATTGCTCTGCATCCGCGTGCCTGAACTCCAAACCCAGCCCGGCCCTGTCGAGATCAGGTGCAAGTTTGCCGGCTCGAGGCTGCACGGCGCCCTCGAAGAGCATGTTCTCGATCCGTACGTGGTCGAAAAACCACTCCATGTTCTCGATGCGGTGAGCCGCACAACAACAGGCAAGATGCAGGTTCGGCGCCGTGTGGCTGGACAATGGCACCTCAAAGGCAGCGGCCAGCGCATCGGCTTGCAAGAAGCCTGTTATGCCAGCGCATCGCGTAGC
>DASYHX010000223.1:0-7502 GCA_035998065.1 Pseudorhizobium sp. | reverse complement strand
CTTCGACTGCGCGTCAATCGATTCAGGCTGAAGTTTTGTACCTTGCCCGATTGCGATCGTCCACTTTCCGGCTTCCCTTGTCATTATATAGAGGGGACGTCCTTCGGCTTCGGACTTGATGGGGGCGCCCTGCTTGTCAACGGGTCGCTGGTGCACGTTCACTGCCGCAGCACCGTCACCGAGGAAGGTGATGTGGACAACTTCACAGGTTGCGAACTGGTCGCCCAAAGCTGAGGGGAGCACTTTCTGCGTGAAACCATTGATCTCGTCCCATCCGGTGAGGCGCTTGCCAAACGCTGTAACCCAAACTGCATCAGGACTGAGTAACTGCATGAAGCGATCGGCGTTACGATTGCGCTGCGTTTCTTCAATGGCGGCCACGACGAGCTTGATCGCATCGACATCACGTATACGATCGGCGTCGGACCAGGACGTGCCGCGTTCGGTTGCCCTAGTTGGAGTGGAGACCGGTTTTTGCTTTGTTGCATGTGATCGATGAACGAAGAACACCCGAGAAGGTACAGAAGCTTTTCCGTTCATCGTTGGCCCGGCGGTGCTTCGCTGGCGGAAGAAGTCGTCAGCAATGGTTGCCGCGTTCCGGCGGGGGGCACCATACGCGAGCGTTGCCCCAACCAGATACTTCCAAGGATGAGGCCGATGGCGAGCACCTGTAACGCCGATAGGCGTTGGTCAAGGAACACCCAACCGAGAAGGACTGCGGTCACTGGACTGAGAAATCCCAGCGAAGAAACGATAGCTGGCTCCAATCGCGCGACGCCTCGAAACCAGAACACATAGGTCAGCGCCGCACCGATAAGCCCTAACCAGGCCAGGCCCATGAGATTCTCACCGGTAGGGGTTGGAAGCACCGGTTCGATCAGGATTGCCAAGGGTACGAGCAAGAGCCCGCCTGCCGACAGCTGCCAAGCAGTGAATGTTAGTAACGACACCGGCGGTTGCCACTTGCGGGTTAGCACCGTTCCAAACGCCATCGATGCTGCGCCGCCCAATCCCGCAAATATTCCAAACGAGTCCAGTTCCGACTGTGGCGTTAGTACCAGAAGGGCGACGCCGCACAGCCCAACAACGGCGGCAATGATGGTCGGTAGGCGGATCTGGCTCCCGAGCAAAGTGGCGGCGAGGAATACCACGATCAGCGGTTGGACGGCGCCGACGGTGGCCGCCACACCGCCGGGGAGCCGGTAAGCGGAGATAAACAACATCCACCAGAAGATCGAAAAATTGAACGCGCCCAGAATGAATATACGCAGCCACCAAATTCCCCTGGGCAACTGGCGCACCATCAACAGGAGCAGTAATCCGGCCGGCAATGCGCGCAGCATTGCGATGGTCATCGGTGGAAAGCCTGACAGGAACTCAGTCGTAACGATATAGGTGCTCCCCCAGATGGTGGGAGCGATCGCTGTCAGCAGGACGTCGATACCGCGCGCCTTCATGAGAACTGAAGTACCTCCTCGATTTCGCGGCGCGGCTTCTGCGGCCAATTGCCTGGCGCAGCACGGCCGACTGTGACGAGCATCACGGGCACTTCGTCAGCTTCCAGATCAAATTCGTCGGCGAGACTGGCGGCGTCGAAGCCCACCATTGGACCTGAGGCCAAGCCGAGCGCCTCGGCTGCGAACATCAACGTCGCGGCACCCAGGGATGCAGAACGGATGGCTTCATCCCGGGCAGTACGCTCATCGCTATATTGCCGGCTTGCAGCCGCTTGCCAGGCAGCCGGCATATCTGCGGGCATATACCCCGCGTCCACGAATGGCTGCAGTCTTGCAGGAAGCATCGCCGAGTTCGGAAGCACACCGCAGACGATGAAGGTCACGGCCGCTGCTTCTACCTTCGTTTGACCGTATGCGAGAGCGCAAAGCTGCGCCTTCCGCTCCGGCGACCGAACCGCGATGAACCTCCAGTTCTGCAAGTTGTAGGCACTGGGCGCGCGGGTGGCCAATCGGACGAGGTTCTCGATCTCTGTGTCTGACACAGACTGCGCGGCATCATAATGGCTGGTGGAAGCTCGCTTCTCGATCAACGCAAGGCCAGGGTGTTTCATCGTGATTTTCCGACAGTTGAAGTTGCAGTAAGCCTAAACTGTCGCCCTTCGGACGATAATCGGGTATCAGGTGAAGAGAATATTCACTGAGAGAGAATAATAGGATGGACCGCTACACCGCCCTATGTGTATTTCGCAACGTCGCGGAAATGAGCAGTTTCGCTGAGGCTGCACGGCGCATGGGGCTGTCTCCAGCAGCCGTCAGCAAGAACGTCGCAGAGCTCGAAGCACATCTGGGCGTACGCCTCATCAACAGGACGACGCGTCGAATGGCGTTAACCGAAGAAGGGCGGATCTACCTGGATCACGTGTCGCGCGGGCTCGATGTCTTGAACGAGGCGGAGCAAGCCGTGGGTCCAGCCACGGGATCGCCAAATGGGACGTTGCGCGTTACCGCACCGATGACGGTGACACTTAAACTCCTGTCCGCCGCAATCCCAAGGTTCCTGATACGCCACCCCGGCATAAAGCTCGAACTCCATCTCGACGACCGACGAGCCGATATCATCCGCGAAGGCTTCGACATCGCTATTCGAGGCAGCGACCGTTCGGAGGATTCCAGCCTCATAGCCCGGAAGCTCACAGTCATGACGCACGTCCTTTGTGCATCGCCCGCATATTGGACAGCGCAGGGTGTTCCACGAGATCCATTGGGCTTGAAGCTCCATACGCTGGTCCGGTTCAGCTTGTCTGGGCACGCAGATATCTGGGAGTTTACCAAAGAGAAGCGCACCCAGCGAATAGAAGTCGAGGCGCGGTACTCCGTCTCATCGAGTCTTGCTGTTCGTGATGCCCTAATCGCCGGGTTGGGAGTGAGCCTGATTCCGCGACCGTATGTTGAAACGGATCTGAGGGAGGGGCGGCTTCAAGCCGTGCTGCAGGACTGGACGACAGTCGAAACGACGCTTTATGCGATCTACCCTTCGCGCCAGCATCTCGCCCTCAAGGTTCGCGCCTTTCTTGATTTCGTGGTCGGTGAATTCAATCCCAAGTAATCTCGTTTGTCGGTGCATTGCCGACTACTGAGAGAAATCGGGTCTGTCGAACGACCATCACGCGAGCACAATCCAGTCCCTCGTTCGACAGCTCTGCTTCTTGACGCAGCCGTCGATATTACCGAATTTCCTCGACCGAACTTTCCAAGCGAACAGGCCCGACCAGAAGTGACTGGCCAACTTCACTTCATCTGGATTGCCGAGAGGTCCTGGCTCTGCGTCGCCGTCTTCCTGGGCCTGTTCTCACTGCCGGTTGTCGGCAGGTCAACTTTGGTTCAGCGCGACGCGTCGCTCGTCAGGGATGCCTTCATGATGTGGGGCTGGCGCCATGCAGGAGCACGACACTTGGTGCATCTGTGACCTGCCGGTGTATGCCTAAGCACACCGTGGGGCCGGGGTGAGTTCACGGAATTCAGTTGCCGTTTATCATAGGTCCAAGAACTTCGATGCGATTAGTCCAGACATAGCCACCGAAGCGCTCTGGAATAAAGTGCACCTGGTCAGTGCGATCTATGCCTGAGGTAAAGCCGCCGCCACCGTAGGGACCTAACAGAATGACTGCGCTTCCGGCCTCTCGCATGCGGTAAGTGAAGCGATGGGGCCAGCCCCACATCAGCCAAGCATAATTGGCGGGCACGATTACCAATGTGCCTTTGCAACGACTGGGAACGATCCCCGTCCATCCAATGGCAAGGTACTGGCTCAGGCAGGACAACGCGGAATTCTTATCGTATCCACGCAATCCTGGAATCAGCCGTAGAGCTTCTTGCGTGGGAATGCTGCCTCCGTACACCCCGAAGATCGCGTCGCGACGTGCCGGATTCTCCTTCAGCATCTCGGTCAGTGCTAGCGCTTCTTCTTGCCTCTCACTCTTGAAGTTGATCAAGAACTCGCGTGTGGGAAATTCCTCCAGAACCTCGTCCAGCGTCGGGAGCAGGCCTGTTCCCTTGCCCCGCAGGGGAAAGGATCTCCCGCCGTCGGCGGTGTAGCCATACCCGATGTCTAGCGTCTTGAGCTCAGCGGTATCAGTTTCTCCGGTGACACCCTGGCCATCCGTCCGGCAATCGAGAGTCCAGTCATGGAATACCGCAAACTCTCCGTCCGGGGTCAGGTGAATATCCAATTCCACTACGTCAGCGCCATATTCAAAGGCGGCCTGCATCGAGGGAATTGTGTTTTCAATGTAATTATGTGTCGGCGGATGAATTCGCTCCGCCGTGCAGGTGTCGTTCTGCAGATCCTCCGAGCTGAACGTCTGATGCACACCGCGATGCGAGATCAGCTTTGCACGACCAGCATCAGGCGCATTGACGAGCAGCGCGCTATTCCAGGCCCACAAAGCGACGGCCAAAGCCAGCGCTGCGAAGCCAATCGTCCGAAACACGCCATACTCTCTCACGATGCGCCTGTTCGACGCGGTCATGCTGCAACCGCTCCAGTCATCGAAGGTGTGCAGGTCAAATGGGGGTCAGCAATGATTGTGGAAGATTGTAGAACCGCAGATCCGTTCCGGGGCGCTTCGTACAAGCGAAGAATTCCCCCGGCCAGTGACGGACCGGCAATCGTACCCTTATTTGCTGTGCGCACTGTTCTACCCTTTAGATTAGGCGTTCACATCAGGATCTCTGCTTCTGCCTCACGCAAGCAAAGACACCGGCACGGTGGTGCCTTGGGAGGCCGCGGGAGCCAGGGATTACCGACGTGCCATACAGTGGGATGAAACCTCTGAGCACACGATCGCCTCTCCTGTTGGCATCCATGGTATTGCGGAAGCCCTGCAAACTCCTCTCTTTCACCGAGCCTTTCTGACCAAGGTTGGGCACAGGAGGGTGCCTTTTGGACATTTTTCGGGAAGAATATGCCTCGCTCCCCGGCCGTGTTTCGGCGACGCAAAAAGCGATCGAGCGCCAACTTCCGGCAATCGGCTATCAGGCAAAGCTGGAACCGCGGTTGATTGCGCGGCCTCGCTGGCGCGTTCTACCTTGATCACGCTCGCCTGCTTGTTCAGAGGGTGTCGCTGCCCCTCGTGCTGCAGGCTGTTCCGAGTGGCGGACGAGAAGGTCGCTGGGGCGCAGCTGCGACTCATCTGAGCTTTGCGATTGGACCTGAGAGAAAGGGGTCACGCGGTCGATGCGACGGAAGGAAGCTCCACGGTAGGAGCCGAATCCTGTTCCGCTGCGTGAGGCATTGGTCGTATCGTTCGACCTCAACGATGTCTCGCGCGCGCCTTCGGAGCCATAGAATGCTGTGATGCCGGGTTTGGGGCTGCCTTTGCTTCACTCATGTCGGGGTGGGAATCGGCCAAGGCGCGGGCGGTTTGACTTCTTTCAACGTAAAGATGGTTTGCATCTCCTTGATACCCGGGAGGCGCCTTACCGTGTTCATGGCGAAATCAGCGTAGGTATCGAGATCCTGGCTTACCACCTGAAGGAGGAAATCCGAGCTGCCGGCGATGCTCCAACATGCGACGATCTCTGGGAGAGCGGCGACCGCCTTTTCAAATTCCCGTGCTTGGGCTTCGCCGTGATCCTCGATGGACACCTGTACGAACGCAAGCACGCCCCACCCAAGCGCCCGGCGGTCAAGCGTTGCTTGATAGCCCGAAATCACTCCCTCGTCCTCAAGCCGCTTCACGCGGCGCCAAGTAGGAGACGTCGAGAGACTGATCCGTTCGGCAAGCTGCACGACTGTGAGCCGGGCGTCGCTGCGAAGCGTGTTCAGTATCCGAAGGTCATGACGATCAAAACCGCGAGGCATGGGAACCCTCATTTTAGACCATTAGGCACCATGCCATGCCTCATTTCAATCAGAAACGCATCAAGAAAGGGAGCAATATGCGCGCTTCTTAGAATAGGTTCCGCGCGGATCATCAGCGGGGAAAGTAATGCTCACAGGCTTCACACCACCCTATAGCGCGTCGGGGAGTTCATCGCTCCTGAGGGCTCCGCCTTGGCACTATGCCGGCCAGGTAATTTCCCTTTCGTTCGGCGTTTCCAAGGCAGCCGCAGAGCGGGAGCGGTTGCAGCATGAGCGGCTCGAACACACGCATTGCGATCGTCGTTGAACCCAATCTGCCCCTCGGGTTTCTAGCAAATACCGTCGCGACGATTAGCATAGGCATCGGAGCGATCGATCCGGAGTTGGGGAATGCTTCGCTGACGGACGTGATGGGTCACACGGTGAAGACCAGCTCAAATTGTCCTGTCCCCATACTGCAGGCCTCTGCCGACACCATGAAGGCCCTGTTGATCAAGGCACTACCCGCACCGCAGGGAGGGTTCGTCGTCCCATTTCCGAGCTTTGCTCGAAGGCTTCATCTTTTCGAAGACTACGCGGGAGGATTTCCGCAGCGAAATCTTGCAGAAGAGCAGATTGACGGGCTGGGGTTGATCGGACCCGCGAAATGGGTGAGCTCGCTGACCGGCAGCTTGAAGCTCCTGCGATGACAGAGGGTTCAACGGCATATTCTGGGCAACGCCCTAAAGGGAATGAGCCTGAGCGTTGAGTTCGAAGAACCGCCTGAGTGCTGCTGCCCGGTTCGCAGTCGTCGAGGAAAGCACTGCCGATCCAGCCGGCCTATGGGTCCATCGACCTCGGCCGCGCTCGTTCCCCGATCGATTCCCAAAGCTCCGCCGCTGGTGCCCGCGTCTCGTGCTCAAGCTGGGCCTCAGGCGAGCGAAGGCACAGCAATCCCGTCCGAGATGGTCAGCCGCTGCGGCTTTTTCTGAGGACTGCGGCCGCTCGTCACATGAGGTGCCCCGCTATTGGAGTGAGTCGCAGCAATGGAGACCGGACAACTCCGGTACATTGTCGCTGCAGCGGAGAATGAGAGTTTCCGAGGAGCCGCGAAGCAGTGGCGCAGAACGTGAGGTGTCACGAGGTCGCACTCTTGCTTTTGCACACCGAAACACACGTCGCCGGGTATTTCGAAATTTGCCCTTGTCGGCTGGAGCAGGCAGCTCGGCTAGTTCTGTGCAGACAGCTCATATAAGTACCGCACCAACAGCATGAGCGATTTCAGGCGAAGCCAAGCGTTAGACGGGGTGCTCGCTTCACGCGCCCTCACGGGTTTTCCGCTTTCAGCCCCTGCTTCAACCGGCTCAACATGAACGCAGCATATGCGGCATAGGGCCCAATCCAGCGCTCATGGATGGCGTGGATCGGAAGGGCATCAAGGTGATTCCAACGTTCTCGACCCCGCTTCTCGGCAATCACAAGGCCAGCTTCTTCCAGAACGCCCAAATGCTGCATGACGGTGCAACGATCAAGCTCCGGCAGCAGCTCACATAGCGTGCCCGTAGTGCATGGCTCGCTTCGCAACAGGTCGAGGATCTTACGCCGGGTGCGATTTCCTAGCGCCCGAAAAACCAGATCAGTTTCGTCGTCAGTTGACATGTTATAGATCTATAACATATCCTGCCTCGGATCAAGAGAACAGG
>DASYHX010000211.1:0-2852 GCA_035998065.1 Pseudorhizobium sp. | reverse complement strand
TCCCATTCCCGATCAAGTTCGGCCAGCCTCGTTGCGATCTGGTCGGGATGGGTTTCGTAGTAGGCGAGCCTTTCTTCCATCTGCCAGCGAAGGCGGTTGTTGATCTCGTCGGATGTCTGGGCGCTGACCCGGTTCGCTGTCGTGGCCATGGTCTTGATCTCCTCTCCGCGGGAACCACAGGGGAAGCACAAAGTTCCGCCACTGGCCTTGAAGACCATTCATTATATAATATATTATAACATATAATTACACGATACGGAGTTGGTCATGACCGTCACCAGAATATCCGAGAAGCTTTCGATCGCGTCTCAGCCAAGCGTCGAAGACATCCGTTCGCTGCGCGAAAAAGGGTTCACGACGCTTATCAACAATCGTCCGGATGGCGAGGAGCCCGGACAGCCGGGAACCGAGGCCGAAGCCCAGGAAGCAAAGCACTGCAGCCTGTCCTATACGTTCATTCCAGTCACCGGAGCCACCATCACCGAAGCGGACGTGCGTGCCTTCCAGCGCGGGGTCGCTGGATCTGAAGGCCTCGTCTTCGCCCACTGCAAGAGCGGCACCCGGTCTCTGAACCTCCACCTCATCGGTGAGGTCCTTGACGGCTGCATGCAAGCCGACGACGTTATCGACTTCGGACGCAAACGCGGCTTCGACACAACTGCCGCGGCGAACTGGATCAAGCAGCACGCCTCCCGTCGGCCGCAGGTCAAGGGCTTCTTTGACAAGCGCACCTGGAGCGTCCAGTACGTGGTCTCGGATCCGGACACGGGCAAGTGCGCCATAATCGATCCCGTGCTCGACTTCGACGAGAAGGCAGGTGCGACGGCGACGATCAATGCCGACGCCATCCTCGACTATGTCCGCACAAACGACCTGACGGTCGAGTGGATCCTCGACACCCATCCCCATGCCGACCACTTTTCTGCAGCTCAATACCTGAAGGAACAGACCGGTGCCCGCACCGCCATCGGCGAGCGCGTCGTGGATGTGCAGAAGCTGTGGAAGGGCATCTACAACTGGCCAGAGCTTGCCACCGACGGCTCGCAATGGGACCAACTGTTCGCCGATGGCGATACATTCAGGGTTGGGTCCATCGACGCAAAGGTGATGTCCTCGCCCGGACATACGCTTGCCTCGATCACCTACGTGATCGGCGATGCGGCCTTCGTCCACGACACGCTCTTCATGCCGGACAGCGGGACAGCGCGTGCCGATTTCCCCGGTGGCGACGCCCGTGTCTTGTGGAGATCCATCCAAGACATCCGCGCGCTCCCGGACGAGACGCGGATCTTCACAGGCCATGATTATCAGCCGGACGATCGCGCACCCCGGTGGGAAAGCACGGTGGCGGAGCAGAAAAAGTCAAACGAGCATCTGGCTGGCGTGACTGAGCAGCAGTTCGTGGCGCTCCGCACAAAGCGGGACAAGACGCTGCCGATGCCGAAGCTCATCCTGCATGCCCTGCAGGTTAACATCCGCGGCGGGCGCCTGCCGGAGCCGGAACCCAATGGCAAGCGCTACCTCAAGTTCCCGCTCGATGCATTGCAGGGAGCGGCATGGGAATGAGCACAGACCTCAAAGCAATGTTGAAGGCGGGGCTTTCTCCAGTCGAGATGGCCAGCCGCGCCGAAGAGGTGGCAAACCTCCTCAAGACGCTGTCCCATCCGGCGCGCCTGATGATCGTCTGCACGCTGGTGGAAGGCGAGTATTCGGTCGGTGAGCTTGAAGAGAAGCTCGATCTCCATCAGCCGCATCTTTCGCAGCACCTGACGGTGCTGCGCGGCTCCGGCATCGTCGCAACCCGGCGGGAGGGCAAGCAGATCTTCTACTCGCTGACGGAGGAGAAGGCCGCTGAACTGGTTGCCGCCCTCTATGACATCTTCTGCGTGAAGGAAGAAAGATGATCGACTATCTCCCATCATCGGCCGGCGGCATGCTGATCGGCCTGTCGGCGGTCATGCTGTTGCTCCTCAACGGCCGGATCGCCGGCATCAGCGGCATCGTCGGACGGCTCGCCCAAGGCGTCGGATGGACCATCAATCTCGCCTTCGTGCTTGGCCTGCTGCTCGGGCCGCTTGGCTACCTCCTCGTCTTCGGCGGATGGCCAACGGTGGAGATCACCGCAGGATGGCCGCTGATCATCGTCGCCGGGGTGTTAGTTGGCTTCGGCTCGCGCATGGGCTCCGGCTGCACCAGCGGGCACGGTGTGCTTGGGCTTGCCCGCCTTTCTCCGCGCTCCATGGCGGCAGTCGCTACCTTCCTGACGGCCGGCGCGGTCGCCGTCGCAGTTCTGCGAGGTTTCGGGCTATGAACAGAAACACCTATCAGTTCGGAGCGGCTCTCGCCTCTGGTATCCTGTTCGGTTTTGGCCTGTCCCTCTCTGGCATGCTAAACCCGGTCCGCGTCCAGGGCTTCCTCGATGTCTTTGGCGCATGGGATCCAAGCCTTGCCTTCGTCCTTGGCGGTGCCGTCGTCGTCGCTTTCATCGGCGTTCAGGTGATGAAGCGGATGCGACACCCGGCCTTTGACGACAGCTTCCACGTGCCGACCAATCGGCAGATCGACCCGCCGCTCATCATCGGCTCCGCCCTGTTCGGCCTCGGCTGGGGGATCGGTGGGTTCTGCCCCGGCCCGGCGGTCGCGTCCTTGTCGATTGGAATTCCGCAGACAGTTCTGTTCGTTGTCGCCATGCTGGCCGGAATGAGCTTGCATGACAGGGTGTGGAGCAGACGGACATGAGCACCTCCATCCTTGCGACAGTCGGCTCCGGCGGGATCGTCGGTTTCATGCTCGGTCTGCTCGGCGGCGGCGGCTCCATCCTGGCGACGCCGCTCCTCCTCTACGTGGTCGGC
>DASYHX010000209.1:0-11842 GCA_035998065.1 Pseudorhizobium sp. | reverse complement strand
GAGCGCATGCGGCGTTCGGCTTCGACCTTCTTGGCTTCCGTCTTGGCAGCGGCAGCGTCGGCGGCGGCTTTGTCGGAGAAGAGGGCGGTGGAGGCCTGCTGCTGTTCGGTGGCAAGCTCTTCCGACACTTCTTCGGCAATCTCCTCGGCCAGTTCCTTGGCGCGCTCTTCGTAATCGCGCTTGAAGGCAACGATTTCGGAGGTGGCGACGGCAACCGTGGGTTCCAGCTTGCGGGCGGCGGACCCGGCAAAGGAGGTGACGTTGCCAGCCGAAGCCTTGGCAGGAGCCGCGGTGGCTGCACCCTTCGGTTCGCCAGCCGAGCGCTCGCTGCTGGAGACCAGCGTCGGCTTGTAGCCGCGTGTCCAGCCGGTGGAGACGAGGTTGGTCTTGCCTTCCTGAATGCCCTTGCCGAGTGCGGTGTTGGAGAAGTCCGACGTATCGACATGCGCCAGATCGTGGCGGCCGAGATAGGAGACGGCGAGCTCGCGGAACACGTAGTCGAGGATCGACGTGGCGTTCTTGATCGCGTCGTTTCCGGTGACGATGCCAGCGGGCTCGAACTTGGTGAAGGTGAAGGCCTCCACATATTCTTCCAGCGGCACGCCGTATTGCAGGCCAAGCGAGATGGCGATGGCAAAATTGTTCATCATCGCGCGGAAGGCGGCGCCTTCCTTGTGCATGTCGATGAAGATCTCGCCGATGCGGCCGTCGCCGAATTCGCCGGTGCGCAGATAGACCTTGTGGCCGCCAACATTGGCCTTCTGGGTATAGCCCTGGCGGCGGTTCGGCAGCTTTTCACGCTCGCGGGTGACGCGCTCGACCACACGCTCGATGATCTTTTCCGTGACCGTGACCGCCTGGGCGGCCACCGGCTGCTGGATCAGGTCTTCCAGCGCATCCTCGTCGTCCTCATCCTCGATCAGCGAGGCGTTGAGCGGCTGGGAAAGCTTGGAGCCGTCGCGGTAGAGCGCATTGGCCTTCAGCGCCAGCTTCCAGGACAGCATGTAGGCGGCGCCGCAATCCTCGACGGTCGCGTCATTCGGCATGTTGATCGTCTTGGAGATCGCGCCCGAGATGAACGGCTGGGCCGCCGCCATCATGCGGATGTGGCTTTCGACCGAGAGGTAGCGCTTGCCGATCTTGCCGCAGGGGTTGGCGCAATCGAAGACGGGCAGGTGCTCTTCCTTCAGGAACGGCGCGCCTTCGAGCGTCATCGCACCGCAGACATGGATATTGGCGGCCTCGATGTCCTTCTTCGAGAAGCCGATATGCTCCAGCAGGTTGAAGCTCATGTCGGCGAGCTGCTCGTCGGACACCTTCAGGGTGTCCTTGAGGAAGTCCGCGCCAAGCGTCCACTGGTTGAAGACGAACTTGATGTCGAAGGCAGCCTTGGTGGCACCGTTGATCGCCTCGATCTTCTCGTCGGTGAAGCCCTTGGCGCGAAGCGAGCCGGGGTTGATGCCGGGGGCCTGGTTGATGTTGCCATGGCCGACGGCATAGGCCTCGATCTCGGCAATCTGGCTCTCGGTATAGCCGAGCGTGCGCAGTGCTTCCGGAACGGCGCCGTTGATGATCTTGAAGTAGCCGCCGCCGGCAAGCTTCTTGAACTTCACGAGCGCAAAGTCTGGCTCGATGCCGGTGGTGTCGCAATCCATCACGAGGCCGATCGTGCCGGTCGGCGCAATCACGGTCGTCTGAGCATTGCGGTAGCCGTGCTTTTCGCCGAGTTCCAGCGCCTTGTCCCAGGCAGCCTTGGCATGGGCGGCAAGATCCTGGTCCGGGTTCTCGTCGTGGAAGAGCGGTACCGGGTTGACCGACAGCTGCTCGTAGCCGGTCGCCTCACCGTAAGCTGCGCGGCGGTGGTTGCGCATGACGCGCAGCATGCTTTCGCGGTTCGGCGCGAAGTTGGGGAAGGGGCCGAGCTCGCCCGCCATTTCGGCGGAGGTCGCATAGGCGATGCCGGTCATGATTGCGGTGAGCGAGCCGGCAATCGCGCGGCCTTCCTTGGAATCGTAGGGAATGCCGGTCGACATCAACAGGCCGCCGATATTGGCATAGCCGAGGCCGAGCGTGCGGTACTGGTAGGAAAGTTCAGCAATCTCCCTGGACGGGAACTGCGCCATCATCACCGAGACTTCGAGCACGACTGTCCACAGGCGCACGGCATGTTCGTAATCGGCGATGTTGATGCGCTTCGTGTCCTTGTCCTTGAACTGGAGAAGGTTGAGCGAAGCGAGATTGCAGGCCGTGTCGTCGAGGAACATGTATTCCGAGCACGGGTTGGAGCCGCGGATCGGGCCACCGGCCGGCGAGGTGTGCCAGTCGTTCATGGTGGTGTTGAAGTGCAGGCCGGGGTCGGCCGACGCCCAGGCGGCGTAGGAGATCTTCTCCCAAAGGTCGCGGGCCTTCAGCGTCTTCATCACGCGGCCGTCCTTGCGGGCGGTCAGGTTCCACTCGCCATCGTTTTCGACAGCACGCAGGAAGTCGTCCTTCAACGAGACGGAATTGTTGGAGTTCTGGCCCGAAACGGTGAGGTAGGCCTCCGAATCCCAGTCGGTGTCATAGGTCTTGAACTCGAGGTCCTTGTAACCCTGCTTGGCGAACTGGATGACACGGCCGACATAGTTCTCCGGAACCATGTCCTTCTTGGCGGCCTTGATCTCGCGCTTCAGCGCCGGGTTCTTGTTGGGATCGAAGCAGTCGTCGCCTTCACCTTCGCAGTTGACGCAGGCCTTCATGATCGCCTTCAGGTGCTTGGCGACGATCTTGGAGCCGGTGACGAGGGCTGCGACCTTCTGCTCTTCCTTGACCTTCCAGTTGATGTATTCCTCGATATCCGGATGGTCGATGTCGACGACCACCATCTTGGCGGCGCGGCGGGTCGTGCCGCCCGACTTGATGGCGCCGGCTGCGCGGTCGCCGATCTTCAGGAAGCTCATCAGGCCCGATGACTTGCCGCCGCCGGAGAGCTTCTCGCCTTCGCCGCGCAGCATGGAAAAGTTGGAGCCGGTGCCGGAGCCGTACTTGAAGAGGCGCGCTTCGCGAACCCAAAGGTCCATGATGCCGCCCTCGTTGACGAGGTCGTCGCCGACGGACTGGATGAAGCAGGCATGCGGCTGCGGATGCTCATAGGCCGACTTGGACTTTGTCAGCTTGCCGGTGAAGGGGTCGACATAGAAGTGGCCCTGACCCGGACCGTCGATGCCATAGGCCCAGTGCAGGCCGGTGTTGAACCACTGCGGGGAGTTCGGCGCGACGCGCTGGGTGGCGAGCATATAGGCAAGCTCGTCCATGAAGGCGGAGGCATCTTCCTCCGACGAGAAATAGCCGCCCTTCCAGCCCCAGTAGGTCCAGGTGCCGGCAAGGCGGGTGAAGACCTGGCGCGCATCGGTTTCGGAGCCATAGCGCTGGTCTTCCGGCAGATCCTTCAGAGCCTTTTCGTCAGCGACCGAGCGCCAAAGGAACGAAGGGACATCGTTCTCTTCGACCTTCTTCAGCCGCGCCGGCACACCGGCCTTGCGGAAATACTTCTGCGCCAGAACGTCGGTCGCGACCTGCGAAAACTGCGCCGGGACATCGATATCGGCGAGCCGGAAGACGATAGAGCCATCCGGGTTGCGGATCTCGCTGATCCCCTTGCGGAAGGCGATATCCGCATATGCGCCCTGGCCGGGCTTGGTGAAACGACGTTCAATCCGCATTGCCTTGTGTCCCTCGTCTGTGGCCCGCTCAGGGCGCAAATTTCCGGCCCGGCGGCTCGCCATCATGGGCAGCCGGGAAAATCTTCGTCCAGGTGAATCATCCGGGATGTCCAACCTGTATCTTGTGTTGATGGTCGGCTGCAACACTAAATATAGCGTTAATAGCGTCTTTTTACCAGTGCCAACACGAGCTGCTGCGATCGGAAAAAGGCGCAGGCAGTCCTCCTGGCGGACAGCGTCTCAGGCCGCCTGCCATAGTCATTTTCTGCTTGAACCTGTTTGAAAGAACCGGCCTCGTTACGTTCGGTCCAGTCGCCGCTGCAACATGACGTGCAATCTCGTCCCCTTGGCAAGATTCGTCAAGGCATAGATCGCCATACATTCTTAACCACAAGATATTGTGTCGGGACCCTGTGGAAAACGGGGAGAGAAAAAAGAATCAGGAAAGTCAGGTATTTGCAACGGCCGGTTGGCGTGAGGGAGGGTTTCCTCCCCACGTCATGCACAGGCCTGCCGAAGTCTTTGCGCACTTCAACAGGCCGGTGTTGCAGATTGGTCCACAAGCAAAAAACCGAAGGATAGGGGAAGGAGTCGACGGCACGAGAAAAACTGTCGCCGCCGGTAGAAAACTAGCCCTTGTGGCCTTTGGCGATCGGCTCCTGATAGGTGAAGCCCATGTCCCAAGGGAAGTAGATCCAGGTGTCCTGGCTCACTTCGGTGATGAAGGTGTCGATCATCGGGACGCCGGACGGTTTGGCATAGACGCAGGCAAAATGCGCCTTTGGCAGCATCTCGCGAACTTCCGACGCCGTCTTGCCGGTGTCGGTCAGGTCGTCGACGACGAGCACGCCCTCGCCACCATTGACGGATAATTCCGGCGTGATTCCCTTCAGCAGGTTCATTTCGCCCTGACTTGAATAGTCATGGTAGGACGCGATGCAGACCGTTTCGATCAGGCGGATGTTGAGTTCGCGCGAGATGATCGCCGCCGGCACGAGGCCGCCTCGGGTGATGCAGACGATGGCGCGAAACTCGCGGCCGGAACCTGCGAGGCGCCAAGCAAGCGCACGGGCGTCGCGGTGGAACTGGTCCCAGGAGACGGGAAAGGCTTTTTCTGGAAGAGACATGGGAGGAGCCGTTAGCGAGAGCTGCGTTGGCTCTCGCTAATAGCGGCAAGTCCGGCGCCCTGGCAAGACGTTGAGTTGTAAACAGGCATGGGTGAATCGGCTTCACGTATAACGGAAGCCTTACCGCCGGAGGTGCGCCTGAAGCCGTCTGGGCGGGTGAACAGCGGTGTCGGACCTTTGGCCCAGTCTCCGGAGCATTGGTCCGAGGGGGATCGACATTTCGCCATCGGCTCACAAGCTTTGCGCGGGGGGCGACAAGACTAAAAAGGAGATGAGAACATGATCATTCGATCCCTCACAAGATCTGCAGCCATGGCTGCCATCCTCTTGTCCTCGGTTGCTGTGGGAGGGCACCTGCCTGGTTTTACCGACACCGTCTGGGCCAAGGGCGGTGATGGCGGAGGAAACGGCGGTGGCAACGGCGGTGGCAATGGCGGCGGAAACGGCGGCGGTAATGGTGGAGGGGGCAACGGACACGGCGGCGGACGGAGTTCCGAGCGCGACAACTCTGGAAAGTCGCAGGTTGGCGAAGCGCCTCGAGGCCAGAGCGACAAGAACGCAAACCGACGTGCTGAACGAAGCGCAGCCGAACCTTCCCTCAGCCGCTCACAGCTTAAGGGCTTGAACTCCCTCAACCGCAACTATCAAGCCTATCTCAACAGCAGCGACCCGCGCATGGCGGCAGTTTCCGCTTACACGATGGACTACGCCCAGTATGAGATCGAACATGGCGTGTCTCCTCCCGAAACCGACGCAGTTCTTGGTGATGAGGCGCTGCGCGATGCCTTGAGCGCCTTCACCCCCGATCCGATAACGGATGACATGCTGGCGGAAGCGAAGGCTGTCCTGGGTGTCGGAAGCGCTGACGGCAAGATTGACCAGATCCGTTCGACGATGGACCGATAGAAGAGATCGAGCCGCAGCCGGGGAGGGCTTTTACTCCCCGGCTGCCCTGGATTATTCCGGCAGAACAAGGATACAAGGATGCCTGTCGACCTCTGGGACCGCAGCGTGGAAGTGATGATCGACAGCGAAGATCACTTCCGCTGCGTCAGAAACAGCCGAGAAGCCTACGAATGTCTGTCGACGTGTTGGCCCAGCAAAAGCGGCAAATGGTTTATGGTGGCGCGCAAGCGCTGTATGGAGGCACTGGAAGGCGAGGGCGACCCCGCCGAGGCAGAGGCCGCCTTCATCAAGGCTGCGGAGGAGGCCGGGATCCTACGAAAATGATCCCAGTCAGGGCAAGCTTGCCACAGGAGCCGCTACTGCGCGCTTCTAACGTGACATCAGCGACAGCGCCGTCATGGATTCGAGCAAGCTGCGGGTGACGCCGCCGAAAAGCATCTCCCACCAGCGCGACGTGCCATAGGCGCCCATCACCAGAAGGTCGACGCTGTTGTCGGCAAGGCGATTCTCGATGGCCGTGGCGGCCGGAACGCTTCCACCCTCACGGGTGGTGAGCGTGACGTTGACGTCATGCCGGGCAAGCGCCTCGGCAAGTTCCACGCCAGCCATATCCGGTTCTTCGTTCGCCCGCTCCGGCGGATCGACGCAGAAGATCTCGACGCTCTCGGCGCTCTTCAGGAAAGGGAGAGAATCGAAGGTTGCCCGCGCGGCCTCGCGCGACCCATTCCAGGCAATCATCACGCGGCGAATGTCTTTCGGATGCTTCATCACATAGGGCACGAGCAGAATGGGTCGGCCGGTGTCGAAGAGCAGGTTCTCGAGTTCCGAGCGGCTGTCGCTGGCTGGGTCGCCCTGACTTGCCACGACGAGATCGGCCGCCCGGACCGTTTCCATGACCGAGGATCCGGCATAGCCTGCCGAAGAGACGAAGCTGCGCCATTCAGCCGAGCGGCCTTCGCGTGCAATGCGTTCGCGAAAAATCTTCTCCACCTCCGCGGTCTCGCGCCGGGAGGCCGCCTGCAACGCCTCGATTGCCGCCGGATCCGGGATTTCCATCGGAGCGATCAGCGGGACCGCGGCAAGTGTTTCGGCATGGAGGCCGAGAACGTGGGCGTCGTACTTCGCCGCCACGGCCAGCGCAAAGTCGGTGATCTGTGCCGCATGCGCTGGCGAATCGAGAACGGCAACAATGGTTTTGTACGTCATGGTCTCTCCCTCAAGCTGGTGCCCTGTGTTTCAACCAATCTCGCCGTACAGCCTGTCGCCTTCCTTGATGCGGGTCAACTCTGCGGCGAAGTTGCTACTCAGGCGTCCGGCGAGACGTTCGAGGGGATGCGCTTCCCCTCCAGTTCGCGCACCATCTGCATGACGGCTTCGGCGGCCGCCTCAAGTTCCTCCGCATTGCGGGCGCGCACGACGATCTCGGTCGAGAAGCGCTGACCGTCATACTTCGGATAGGAGCCGATGGTGGTCAGAGGATGGGCTTTCTGTATGGCGGCAAGCGGGGTGCCGATGTCACCCTCCCCAAACGGGCAAGGGAGCGCCCGCGACAGCATCTTGGCGCCTGTGCGCAGTTCGGCCACGACGTTGTCGAGCATCGCCTGGAACACCTGCGGGACCCCCGCCATCACGTAGACATTCTCGACAATGAAACCGGGCGCTGTCGACACCGGGTTGGCGATGTGCCGTGCGCCCTGCGGCATGCGTGCCATTCGCTGTCGCGCCTCGGTAAAATCCATTTCGCGTCGCTGATACATCTCGCCGAGCAGCCGCATCGCCTCCGGATCGTGCACGCAGGGCAGCCGGAATGCCTTCGACACCGCGTCGGCAGTAATATCGTCATGGGTGGGGCCTATGCCGCCGGACGTGAAGACGTAGTCGTAGCGCGCCCGCAGCGCATTCAGCGCTTCGACGATGGCCTCTTCTTCATCGGCGACGATCCGCACTTCCTTCAGGTCGATGCCGGAAAGCGTCAGCACGTCGGCGAGGTGGCCGATGTTCTTGTCCTTCGTGCGACCGGAAAGAAGCTCGTCGCCGATGGCGAGCATGGCGGCGGTGACGAGAGCAGAGGGGTTGGTCGCTTGGGACATGATGGATCCTGATGTTCTACGGGTTGTGCAGTGGTAGGCCGAAATCTTGAAAAGCAGAAGAGGCCGCCGGAGCGGAAAGAGATCAAATCGGTGCGGAACCGATGACGGATCGGAGGGGTTCGTCCTTGGGAAGCGAACACTGCGTCGACTTATGCAGGGGCTGCCAGTGCCGGCTTTGCCAGGTACAGGTATGGATCTGCCGGCAGACGGCGCAACTTCAACGAAAGCGGAGACGACAGCATGGCGAAGGTTCTGGTCCTTTATTATTCGGCCTACGGCCACATCGAGACGATGGCAAAGGCCGTTGCCGAAGGCGCCCGTTCCGCCGGTGCAGATGTCACCATCAAGCGGGTTCCCGAGCTCGTTCCCGAAGAAGTGGCCAAGGCCTCCCACTACAAGCTTGACCAGGAAGCGCCGATTGCGAGCCCTTCGGAGCTTGCCGACTACGACGCCATCATCGTCGGCGCCGGCACCCGCTTCGGCACCGTTGCATCGCAGATGCGCAACTTCTGGGATCAGACAGGCGCACTCTGGGCCGAAGGCAAGCTCGTCGGCAAGCTTGGGTCGGTCTTCACCTCCACCGCCACCCAGCATGGCGGACAGGAATCCACCATCCTGAGCTTCATTCCGACCTTCCTGCACCAGGGCATGGTCGTCGCGGGCCTTCCCTATGCCTTCCAGGGCCAGACCGGAGTGGACGAGGTCAAGGGTGGATCGCCCTATGGCGCCAGCACGATTACCGACGGAGACGGCTCCCGCCAGCCTTCAGCCGTGGAACTGGAGGGCGCACGCTACCAGGGCAACTACGTTGCCAGACTTGCGGCCAAGCTCGCCGGCTGAGCCCCTTCGTTCGTTGCCACAAAGGCATGGAGTCCCCAGACTCCATGTCTTCGGTCGTGCGCGGGTTACTCGTCGTTCGTGTCTTGCGCGCCTGCCCTGATCCGCCGCAGCAGAGGGCCGGGCGTATTGCCGTAGCTCCCGGTCGCGTGGCGATTGGCTGACAAAGGCTGGACAAAAAAAATGCCCTGCCAAAAGACAGGGCAAAAGGGGAAAAAGCCCGGCTTTCTCGATCGGGCAAGCTAATCATGCACGGTGGCCCGCACACCCGCGAGTGCAGATGAGGCCCTTACGGTACGGTTGGAACATTTTCGTATGTTCTCGCTATTTATCCGTCTCGCAGGTTGACGATAGGCAGCGAGAAGAGGTGCGCCAGCGCTGGACCCGACCCGTCGGGAGATCTAGACTACCAATCGTGAGAAGGATTGCCGACAAAGACGGCGATTTCGGCGTCCGGCCCGAGCGCAGCTCCAACGAGATCGACGCAGCGGCTGCGCTCTTGACGAATCCCATCGGCGATCATCCGGGTCACATCCTTCTGGCCTGCCGTCAGATGCCGCGCAGCAATCGCCCAAGCCGTTCTCTGGATGTCGTCGGCGAAGACGGGGGTGGTATCATGCGCAAAAGCCGCAGCAGTCCGTGTCATTAAGGATTCTCCGAAAATTGATGCTGCAAATGACGGCAACAAGATTGCCCGAAGCTTGTTGCCGTTGTCGGTGTAGAGGAGAATTTCGCTTCTCGATCAGGAGACGTTGGTTTCGGGAACGCGTCCTGTCAGATGGCACTTCAAGCCGTCCCTGTCGTAGATCAACTCCACGCTTCCATCGAACTCTGCCGCCAGCGCCCGTTTGATCATCCGTGTTCCAAAACCCTTAGTGGCAGGGGCCTCGACAGGCGGACCACCGCTTTCCTTCCACCAAAGGCTGAGCGTCTCCTCGCCTGCCTCGCGCGTACAACGCCAAGTGATGCTGACGCGGCCGCTCGGCACCGACAAGGCCCCGTATTTTACCGCATTCGTCGCCAGTTCGTGAATCGCCATCGTCAGCGTCAAAGCCTGTTTCGGCGGCAACAGGACAGGTGGCCCGCTGATCAGGGCGGGCTGCTGTTCCGACTGAAATGGTGCTAATGTGCTGAAGGCGAGGTCGCCGATGGTCACCGCCGTCGCCTGATCATCTCCGAGCAGCAGTTGGGCATCGGCGACGGCCTTGAGCCGGCCTAGAAACGCGTCGCGAGCAGCAGCCAGATCCTCCCCCTTCAGCGACTGCAGGGCGAGAGCCTGAATGACGGAAATGAGGTTCTTGATTCGGTGCGCCAGCTCTCCGCGCATCAGCTCTCGCTGCTCTTCGAGAAGCTTGCGCTCGGTAATGTCCTGAACCACGAGAACACCGGCAATGACCTCGCTGTTGCGCGTGACAGCGGCATTGGAGCAGGACACCGGGATCTGCCGGCCGTCGCGATGAAAGAAAACGTCTTCATGTGCCTTGAGACTGCGTCCTGTGGCGAAGACCTCGCCAAGGGCACACTCAGACATCGGGAAGGGCGTTCCGTCCGGGTGATGATGGTGGAGGACGTCATGCAGCTTTCGTCCGAGAAGCTCGTTTTGGCTCCAGCCGAACAGTCTTTCCGCTGCAGGATTGGCAAACAGGGTGCAGCCGTTTCTATCCATCAGAAAGATGGCGTCGACCGTATTGTTGGTGATGAGGCGGGCAAGCCCCGACTCGTCCCCCAGCCCATCGAGCGTGACCTGAAGCATGTTCTCCCCGTCAGCGAGCCGTCTGTGGGTGGTGCAATTCCAGCTCGGTGCTGTTGGTGTAAGCACTAATCTGGTTGAACGCAAATTCTCGCCAAGGTCGGAGGCAGGAGTTTAGATGAAGTCGATCTCCGACAGCATCTCGGCGAGCCTGGCCTCGCCTGTCGTGCCTTGCTGAAACAGATGCATCAGCGTTGCCGCCAGTCCCTCGGCCTGTGGTGTGTTTTTGGCAATGCCGGACCTGGCGCAAACGTGGTCAAAAACTCTCTGCAGCATGGCCAGTTGCTGCGGATCGATGGCATCGACCGGTTGTTCGAGATGAGCCCCAATCATGTCGTGCTTCCCCATGTTCCACAAGACATAGCGCCTAAGCTTCTTCTTCGTCAACGAAGGCTGACCGAGGTGGGGAAACGAGATGTCTGTCTTTGCTGGGCCGTCCGCCGGTGACCGATGCGCTGAAGCAGAAGTGTCAGCAACATCCAGATCGGGCGCCTTCCTGGAAGCGGTGTCGCCCATCTTCATCGCGGAGTTAGACCCCGAGGGTAGGGAAGGGGCTCCCAGTGCAGAGCACGGCAAGCATGCAAAATGGGTATGGTGCGGACGGCGGGGCTCGAACCCGCATGGCCGAAGCCGAGGGATTTTCTTACCAGCTACGGTTTTCACCGCCGCCTTACGGCGTTCGTGGTCTGGACTATACCTTCACCCTGGCTTTCGCTTTAGGTGCTGCCCGTCTAGTCTCTACACCTTCCTCTTGCGAGGCTTGGCTCGGGATTGCCATCTTACAGGTTTCCCCGACTTTGAGCAGTTCTACAGCCGGCGTTTCCGCCGGTGCACTCAACTTGTCTTCAAGTCCCTTGTGTCTACCAGTTTCACCACGTCCGCATGCCCCCTGCTACCAAAGTGGCGGGGCCTTCTCAACTGATTAATTTTAAGGGCCCTGCTGCAGCACTCATAAGTGCTCGTCGCGAGTGAGCGGGTGAGTCGGGCCAGGTTGCAGCCACCGGCCGCCGTGCGGCAAGGCTGCAGGTTTGGTCGCAGTCCGCTAGATCCACGCTGCACGGTGGCCGCGCATTGCAGGCTTGCCATCACTGGGCGTCGTCGCCCTTGATGATGTCCTTTACGCGCCTTGCGAGAGCTTCTCCGGAAAACGGCTTCGTCATCACCTGCATGCCGCGCTCCAGATGACCGTGGTTCAGGACCGCGTTTTCTGCGTATCCCGTGACAAACAGAACCCTCAGGTCCGGCTTTGCCCCTCTTGCGGCATCGGCCACCTGGCGACCGTTCATGCCATTGGGAAGGCCAACGTCTGTGACGAGCAGGCAAATGTCACGGTGCGCCTGAAGGATCCTCAATGCCGAAGGCCCGTCGTCCGCCTCAAGCACGTGGTAGCCCAGTTCTTCCAGGATCTCCACCGCAACCATTCTCACAAGC
>DASYHX010000205.1:0-17438 GCA_035998065.1 Pseudorhizobium sp. | reverse complement strand
TGCCGGGGTCTCGACGGTTGTCGCGGCCGTTTCACCCACCGCATTCGCGGCCTCGGTGAAATTCGGGTGCACCACCTTGCCCCCATGCGTCAGCATCGTCGCCTTGACCAACTCATCCTCGGGTTCAATCCGGAAGTCCTTGCTCTCCTTGTCGACCATCGTCTCCAGGAAGGCAAAAAGGTTCTTGGCATAAAGAGCGGAAGCAGACGCTGCGATCCGGCCGGGCACATTAGCATAGCCGAGGACCTTCACGCCCTCGACCACTGCGATCTCGCCCTTCACCGACCCCTCGATATTACCGCCCCGCTCCACCGCAAGATCGACGGCTACGGAGCCCGGCTTCATCGAGGCGAGCATCGCTCGCGTCACGAGACGCGGCGCCGGGCGGCCAGGAATGAGAGCCGTGGTGATGACGATGTCCTGCTTGGCGATGTGGTCTGCGACCAGGGCCGCCTGCTTCGCCTGATAGTCGCTCGACATCTGCTTGGCATAGCCGCCGGCAGTCTCGGCCGCCTTGAACTCGTCGTCTTCGACCGCGATGAACTTTGCGCCGAGCGACGCGACCTGCTCCTTGGCAGCGGGGCGCACATCCGTTGCGGTTACGACCGCTCCGAGCCGGCGGGCGGTGGCGATCGCCTGCAGTCCGGCCACGCCTGCCCCCATAACGAACACCTTGGCCGCTGGAACCGTCCCCGCCGCCGTCATCATCATCGGCAGGGCACGACCGTATTCGTGGGCTGCGTCGATGACCGCGCGGTATCCGGCAAGATTGGCCTGGGACGACAGTACGTCCATGGATTGAGCGCGCGTGATGCGCGGCATGAGTTCCATGGCGAAGGTGGTCAGTCCGGCCTGCGCCATGTTGGCGATAGCGGCTTCGTTGCCGTAAGGGTCCATGCTGGCAAACACGGCTGCGCCGGACTTGTAGGAGGAGGCCTCCTCGGAGTCGGGACGGTTGACCTTGAGGATGATATCGGCCGATGCGGCATCGCCTGACCCGCCGAGACGCGCCCCAGCCGCCTGGTAGTCCGCATCCCGGATTCCAGATGCGAGACCCGCGCCTGGTTCGACCACAACATCCAATCCGAGCCCGGCAAGACGCTTTACCGTCTCCGCCGACGCCGCGACCCGCTCCTCACCCGCCCTCTCGCGAGGTACGAAAACCAACTTCGCCAAGACACGCCCCCTCTCCGTCTCTGCCCTCACAGGCACAACCATGTTGTACCTGTCCTCATCGACTTATCCGGCGTGCTCTTTACCGAAGCAGGTAGAACCCGGCTGCGTTCAGGACGATGAAGATGATCAGCGCGCCGAAGAAGCCTGCACCGCCGAAGAAGCCGGCGGCCATCGCGATCATCAGCACCACGAGATGCATGGTGCCCCACTTGGTGAGCGTCAGGAAGCCGCCGTAGGTTTTCTCGTGCTCGGCGTAATCCATCTGAGCGCCTGTTTCCACGGGGCCGGTGCTGTGGTTGTCCATTTATCGTCTCCCTTGCGCGGCGCGCATGCGCCGACCAAGCGCAGCAACGGCCGTCAGATACCTGATCTTACCCGCCCCAGATCGTTGAATACGGCGAAGCGGGCATTGTTTCAGGCCTTACACAAAGCAGCCATAAAGCGCAATGGCAGCTTATGGCGCAGGCGTTCCACGCCCGCAATCACATCAGGCGGCCACCACTCTTGGTGCTGGATTGCGCCAGCCGGGCGGTAGGCAGGATCGTGAGCGGCGCCATTCCGCTGATCGCAGAACGATCGAACATCAGCCGGCGCTCGTAGGGTTGCGACTCGTATATTGGGAAGCGGCTGAGGAGCTTTGGGCCGATCTCGCGCGTGCGTGACGCCAGGAGCGTCAAGTCGAAACCATACATGTCCGCGAAGGTGGCAGGCACGACCGTGTCTGCATAGAAGTAGCGTCGATAAAACGCGGAATGTGCGGGCCGGATATGCTGCAGCATCCGATCGGCATTGAAATAGATGGCGGCGAGGATTGTCGGTCGCACCGTTAGATAAGGAAGCGCCATCCGCTCCCCGTCCAGGTCGGGGTCGATCGCAAGGCGCGCAGGATCGATCAACGTCATTCCCGCATCGAGGAAGGCGTTTACCGCATCCGGAAATACGCCGGAGGACTGGCTGATCCGGTGTGACGGCGTCACACGGTGTACCCGGATGGTGCTGACCAATTCTTCGTGTAGGTAGATGCCGAAAACATAGGCGTGGTCGTCGAAGTCGACCTCGTCCAGCATGCTGCTCGCGGAGCGCGGAAGCACGCCTCTTTCTCGGTACGCCTTGTATCGAAGTCGGGCGATGTCTTCGAAATCTTCCTGGCTCTCGATACGCCGGTATTCGATTGCATCCAGAACGGAAAGGAGCTTCTTGGAAAAGTCTTTGATCGCTATGGAACTGGTTGGGGACATGCGGACACTCTCCTAGGTTAACGAGAGGTTAACCGGAGTTCACGCAATGTGGATGTTTAAGGGCAGGCGGGGCGTGCTATTTCGACACAGATGGTTAATCCGCGCTGCCCTCTCCTAGACATGCAGCGGGGGCCTAAGAGCTAGGCTTCACGCGCTTGCGCGACCCTCTCGACGCCGGAACCCGGCGGGCTGTTTGCACCATGGCTGCCGCAACATGCGGATCGACCGGCGGAGAGAAAAGATAACCTTGAACCAGATCAGCGAAGTGGTTGTCGTTGATGAGCTGAAGCTGTTCGGCTGTTTCCACGCCCTCGATCACGACCCGTAGCCCAAGGTCACGGGACATCTGTGCGATCCCGCGAAGAAGCTTGATCCGCTTCGGCTCCAATGTCAGATCGCGCACGAACGCCCGATCGAGCTTGACGAGGTCCAGGGGCAGTGAGGTGAGATAGCTGAGGCTGGAAAAACCGGTGCCAAAATCGTCGACAGCAATCGTAATGCCCTTTTCCCGCAGCTGATGCAGCACCCTGCCTACGGAAACAGGATCATCGATGAAGGAGCTTTCGGTGACCTCCAGGTGCAGGCGCGCCGGTGGCAAGGCCAGGCGCGATAACGTGGCGGAAACGGTCGCGACAAGTTCGTGATCCAGCAGATCGTAGACGGAGAGATTGACGGAAACGGCAACCGGCCGTGCCCAGCCGCTGCACTCCTCACAGGCACGCTCCAGAACAAATGCCGTGATCTGGGAGATGATCCCCATCTCTTCTGCCATCGGGATGAAGACGTTCGGGGGGATCATGCCCTTCTCGGGATGTCTCCAGCGGACAAGGGCCTCCATACACTCTATCTTGCTACCGTCGGCGGCGTACATCGGCTGGTAGACGACGGCGAGCCGACGCTCTGCCACCGCCACCCGCAGATCTGCCCGCAACTTTTGTTCCTCGACGTAGCGAGCGTCCATCTCGGGACGAAAGAGGGATAGCGAGCCATTGCCTTTGGCCTGCGCATCCCGCAGCGCAAGGTCTGCCCTCACCAGCCAGCTCTCCATGTCGAAGGTCTCCGCCGGCGCCATGACACAGCCCGCATTGGCGGAGATGGAAAGGCGTAGATCCGGCAATTCATAAGCCTGCTGGATTTCGCGATGGACCTGCTGGACCCGCGCTTCCAACTCCGACCGATCCTGCGCAAGCAAGAAGAGGGTGAACTCATCGCCCACCAGCCGACCGGCCAGAAGATCCGGGCCGGCCTGTGCCGAAAGCCGGCTTGCCACTGCCATCAGAAGCCGATCGCCCACCAGGTGCCCGCGCAGATCGTTGACATGCTTGAAGCCTTCAAGGTCCAGGACGACCAGAGCAGCAAGCGTTTGGGCGGGCCGTTGGTGGAGTTCGGCCGCAGCCAAGGCAGCGAAATGGGCGCGATTGGCAAGCCCGGTCAGCGTATCGTACTGTACCATGTGCAGGATCTTCTCGTCAGCGGCCACGCGGGCAGTGACATCCTCGAAGATCAACACAACGCCACCATCCTCACGCCGACTGGCGGAGAACTCTACGTGTAACTCCGCCCGCAACTGGAAGACGGTCCGGTCGAGGCTGCCGTTCACAAGCTTCTTGACCTCGCAGACCACTTTCGTGGGTCGGTAGCTGCCATGTGCATCGAGGACGCCGACCAGCGAAAGGCCTTTGATCTCGGAAGCCTCCGGCAGACCAAGCAGATCGCAGGCTCGGCGGTTGACCACCTCGATCCGCCCTTCGTGGTCGAGCATGATGAGACCGTGCGCGATGGTCGTAAGCGCGAGATCCAACTGGTTCGCGATGAGCCGGTTTTTTCTGTTGGCCAGAACGTTCTCGTAGAGAAACTCCCGCACGCCATTTGCCATCGACCGCGTCGTCAAACCGAAAGGAATGAGCAACAGAGACATCATCGCCAGGTGCAGATCGCCACTGGCGACACAGGCGAGGATGATGGGCACGCAGCATCCGAGCGTCTGGAAGTTGACCGCGTGGCGCGATCCATAGTTGCGGCCGACGATCGACATCATCGAACCCATCGTCATGGCAATGCAGGTAAAGGCGACGAAGCTGTCCTTGAGGACGAGCATGGCATGGCCGCTGGTCGTGCCGAGCAGGAGGGCCAGAAGCGTTGCGCCAATGACGTAGCGTCGCTCCCATCGACTGATGTCCCGGTCAGTCAGCGAGGCCTTGTCGACCCTGTCGAATCGCAGAAAGTCGGCATAGCGAAGAGCAAACACCAACGGGAAGCCGGCGCCAGCATAGAGGTAGAACCATGATCCCGTGTAACTGAAAACGATTGCACACCAGACGACGTGGACCACCACGCCGGTCACCAAAGTGCCTCGATTTCCAAACAGCGAGCTGACGAAGGACAGATAAACATCTGTCGGCAGCGTCGCCTGTCGCCCCATCATTCGGCTCTGCCCCTCGATTTCAGCAGCATCCTCGCCCAAACCCCTTAATTTTCAGGTATACCTGCTTCCTGATCGAGCCGACTGTATTTCAGCCTTTGCTTAACAACATCCCAAAGCCGCTTGCAAGAAACTTGCATTATCGCAGCTGACTTCGCGGGAGCCAGAAGAAAATGAAACGTGCTCGGATTTTGGGTCAGTGATTTGGAGCCGCTGGGTCACAGCGCCTGAAAATCAAGTGAACCGGCCAGCGCCGCAATTGATTTTTCGCCGCCCAGCCAATACAGGTCGCCCTCGATTATGAGCTTTGGCGACTGCTTTCTCCTCACCACGTGAGCGGCAGGTTCGCCGCAGGCTTCAACAGGAGGGGAATATGGCTGCGCTGCTCGCGCTTTCTCGCGCGATCGATGCCGTGACGACGGCAGTCGGAAAATCCGTGTCATGGCTGCTTCTGGCTGCTGTCTTGATCAGCGCCGGCAATGCCGTCCTGCGCAAGGCACTCGACATGTCGTCAAACGCCTGGCTGGAAGTGCAGTGGTACCTGTTCGGTACGGTCTTCATGATGGCCGCAGCCTATGCCCTCCTGAAGAACGAGCATGTGCGTATCGACATCCTGTCTTCCATGTGGACGAAGCGCACACGCGATATCATCGACCTCGTGCTGCACATCATCTTCCTCGTTCCCTTCGCTGGGCTCATGGCCTACTTGGCCTGGCCATGGTTCTGGCTGTCGTTCAACTCCGGTGAAATTTCCTCCAATGCGGGGGGCCTCACCATCTGGCCGGCGAAGCTGGTTGTGCTGCTGGGCTTCCTGCTGCTCCTGCTGCAGGCCTTCTCCGAGATCATCAAGCGCTATGCCGTCATCACCGGACGGCTGGAGGATCCGCGCCATGATACTGCCGGCGAAATGCCGCCTGCAGCGACGGAGGTCTGACGCGTGATTGACTTCATTGCCCACAATCTGCCGCTGGTGATGTTCTCCAGCGTCATGCTGATGCTGCTGCTCGGCTATCCTGTCGCCTTCACGCTTGCCGCCGGGGGCCTGCTCTACTTCGTGATCGGCGTTGAACTCTCCGCCATCTCGCCGGAAATCCGGCTGTTCTGGCCGCTGCTGCAATCGCACCCCGAGCGCATCTACGGCATCATGTATAACGATACGCTGCTGGCGATCCCCTTCTTTACCTTCATGGGGATCATTCTCGAGCGCTCCCGAATGGCGGAAGACCTGCTCGACACGATCGGCCAGCTCTTCGGGCCGGTACGCGGCGGCCTCGCCTACGCCGTCATCCTCGTCGGCGCGCTGCTTGGCGCCACCACCGGCGTGGTCGCGGCCTCGGTCATGGCCATGGGCCTGATCTCCCTGCCGATCATGATGCGCTACGGTTACCAACGGCCGCTGGTGGCCGGCACGATTGCAGCTTCCGGGACGCTCGCCCAGATCGTCCCGCCATCGCTCGTGCTGATCGTCATGGCTGACCAGCTCGGCCGCTCGGTTGGAGACATGTATGTCGGCGCCCTCTACCCGGCGCTGATGATCGTTGGAGCCTACTGCCTCTACATCTTCGCCATCTCGATGGTGAAGCCGCAATGGGCGCCGGCACTTCCGATGGAAGCCCGCACGCTCGGCAATGGCGTAACCTCGCTCGGCGTGATGCTCCTGGTCTCCATCGCCCTCTACTATCTCGGCATGCACGTGCTTTTCACGACCATCGGCAGCCCGGAATGGCAGCTGGTCACGGCCATGGCCTTCGCCGTCGGCACAGCCTACGCAGTGGCGCTGATCAACAGCCGGATCGAAAAGAAGATCATCTCACGGCTCGCCGAGCAGGTGATCATCGTTCTCGTGCCGCCGCTGGCGCTGATCTTCCTCGTCCTCGGCACCATTTTCCTCGGCATCGCAACGCCGACAGAAGGCGGGGCGATGGGTGCAACCGGCGCGCTTCTGTTGGCGCTTGGAAAGGGTCGTCTGAACTTCGGCATCGTGAAGAACGCACTGGAGGCCACCACCAAGCTCTCCGCCTTCGTCATGATGATCCTGATCGGCGCGCGCGTCTTCGGCCTGACCTTCTACGGCATTAACGGCAATGTCTGGATCGAGGAACTGCTGCTGGCGCTCCCCGGCGGAGACTATGGCTTCCTGATCGTCGTGACGATCATCGTCTTCATTCTCGGCTGCTTCCTCGATTTCTTCGAGATCGCCTTCATCATGGTGCCCTTGCTGGCACCGGTGGCAGAAGCGCACGGGATAGACCTGGTCTGGTTCGGCATCATCCTCAGCATCAACCTGCAGACGTCGTTCCTGACGCCGCCGTTCGGCTTCTCGCTCTTCTTCCTGCGCTCCATCGCTCCCGCATCGCCATGGCTGGACAAGGTGACCAAGAAGACCATGCCGGCAATGAAGACGACAGAAATCTACAAGGGTGTCTTCCCGTACATCGTCATCCAGTTCGTGATGATCCTGGTGGTCATCTTCTTCCCGGGCCTGGTAATGCACTACAAGGCCGAGACGCCTGCAGCCAATCCGGCGGATTTCCAGATCGAGATCCCTGGATTCGGAGGCCAGAACAACAGCGGCCCCAACTTCGGCCTTCCACCGATTGGCGGACAGGAAGGAAGTGGTGGGGCTGGTGGCGGAAACGCACCCAATCTCGGCCTGCCCCCGCTGGGCCTCGGCGGAGGACAGCAGGCACCCAACTCGGCCGCGCCAGTAACACCGCCGACGCTTGGCTTGCCTCCGCTCGATCTGGGCGGACAGCAGCCTGAACCGCAGCCGGCAAAGCCGGCCGCGCCGCAGATCGGCTTGCCACCGCTACAGGGTCTCCCGGGCCAGCCGCCAGCGCAAACGGAGCAACCTGCGGCCGACCAACAACCGGCACAACCGGACCTCAGCCAGCCGCCGCCGATCAATCCGTGATGACGGGGCGACTGAGGTCGCCCGCGCACCCCCCAAAAAAGAAATGGCCCGGACATTGCTGCCCGGGCCATTTCTTTTGCGACAGGTTCGTCTGATCAGAGCTTGCCGTTGCGCTGCTGGATCATCATGAAGGTGTCATAGGTATATTCCGACAGCTGCATCCAAAGATAGCCTTCGCGCTTGAAGGCCACCTGATCGTCGTAGATCTTCTTGAAAGCTTCGTTGGATCCTGAGATCTCTGCGTAAACCTCCTGAGCCGCGTTGAAGCAGGCTTCGAGGATCTCCTGGCTGAAAGGCCGCAGGATCGCCCCTTCCGCCACCAGCTGCTTGATTGCGGTCGGATTCTTCATGTCGTACTTCGCCATCATGTTGGTGTTGGCGAAGGCGCAAGCGTCGGTCAGTGCTGCCTGGTAGTTCTTCGGCAGCTCGTTCCACTTGTCGAGGTTCATGAAGGAGTGAATGATCAGACCGCCCTCCCAGAAGGCCGGATAGTAGTAATACTTGGCAACCTTGTGGAAACCGAGTTTCTGGTCGTCATAGGGACCAATCCACTCGGCCGCATCGATCGTGCCTTTTTCGAGCGCAGGATAGATATCGCCGCCCGCGATCTGCTGCGGAACGGCCCCGAGCTTCTCCATCACCCGCCCGGCAATGCCGGCGATGCGCATCTTGACGCCCTGGAAGTCTTCGACGGTATTGATCTCCTTGCGGAACCATCCACCCATCTGAGCACCGGTGTTGCCCGAAGGAATGCTGTAGACGTTGTGGGTCGCGTAGAACTCGTTGAGCAGCTTGTTGCCGTTGCCCTGGTAGAACCAGGCGTTGCTCAGGCGCGCGTTGAGGCCAAACGGAATGGCACTGCCGATTGCGAACGTCGGATCCTTTCCGACGAAATAGTACGAGCAGGTATGGGCCATTTCCACGGTGCCGGCGCTGACGGCGTCAAGCGCTTGCAGGCCAGGCACGATCTCACCGGCAGCGAACGGCTGAATGGTGAAATTCCCGTCGGTCGCTTCGGAAACATGGCGCGCAATGTCCTCAGCGCCGCCGTAGATGGTGTCGAGAGACTTGGGGAACGAGGAGGTGAGCCGCCAGGTTACCTTGGGATTTTGCTGCGCGATGGCCGGAGCCGCAAGTGTGGTCGCAGCAGCTGCGCCCGCGCCTGTCACGGCAGCCTTCCTGATGAACGAACGACGATCCATTAATACCTCCCGGTTGAAACTGGTCGGGAGGTGCTTTTCCCTGTCCCGACGGTGCGGCGAAGTAACCATGTCGCCCTGCAGTGTGCAAGTATTCGGCTCTCATTCCTTAGTGTTGGAAGCAGGAATTTTGCAACGAATCCGGGAACCTGCGCAAGAACGGGCCAGTCGTGGGAGATTGTTGACCATGTGCTTAAAGATTGGGCGGAAGGAGCTTTTCCCAGCAAGCTTGACGACCCGCTGATCCGGCGCGACAAGTCGAATTCATGTTCCGGAGACACCAGATGCCAAAGCCAATCGTAGCCGTGCCTGCAGATATTCGGGAAATCGAAGGCGCCGTATGGCATGCAAGCCCGAATCAGTACCTAAAGGCGGCCCTCAAAGTCGCGGAGGTGATGTGCTTCATCGTGCCGGCTTTCGAGGAGGGCAACGAGATCGATGCCATTCTTGATCGGGTCGACGGCGTGCTTGTTTCCGGATCCGCCACCAACGTCCATCCGTCACTCTATGGCAAGCCTGCGACGGATGCCGATGGTCCGTTCGATCCCGCGCGTGACGCGACCTCCTTGGCGCTGATTCGAGGAGCGCTGGAACGCGGCATTCCGCTGCTCGCCATCTGCCGAGGCATCCAGGAACTGAACGTCGCGCTCGGCGGAACGCTGGCGACGGAGATCCACGAGCAGCCCGGAATGTGGGACCATCGTAAGCCCAATGCGCCGGAACGCGACCACATGTTCGCCATCCGCCAGCCCGTTCTGGTGCAGGAAGGATCCTGCATCGCCCGTCACCTCGGTCTGTCGGGGGAAATACAGGTGAACTCGCTCCACCGCCAAGCCATCGGCGAGACGGCGCCGCGCCTTAAGGTGGAAGCCACCGCAGAGGACGGGACGATCGAGGCTGTTTCGGTCATCGACGCCAAGAACTTCGCAATCGGCGTCCAATGGCACCCGGAGTATTGGGCGGAAACCGATCGCCCCTCACGCGCCCTCTTCCAGGCTTTCGGCGATGCTGTTCGGGCTTATGCCACCAGCAGGACCGGACCCGCGGTCGAGCGGCCAAAGCCGCTCTCCGCCGTCCGCTGATCAGCAGGGACAGGAAGGCCTCAACCCGTCACGGGCGTCTCCGGCACCGGCGAGATCACCTTCTTCTCCTTGAACCAGCCGATCAGGTTGTCGACCACGAGATCGGCCATCGCATTGCGGGTCGGCACGGATGCCGAGGCAACATGCGGCAGGAGGCAAGCATTCGCCAGCTCCAGGAATTCCGGCCGCACGTTCGGCTCGTCATAGAAGACATCCAGCCCGGCCGCGGCAATGGTGCCGTTCTTCAGCGCGGCGATCAGATCGTCCTCGTTGACGCTGGTCCCGCGCCCCACGTTGATGAACACCCCGTTTGGACCAAGCGCCTTGAAGATCTCCATATCGAAAATCTTGTGCGTGGCAGCGGTACCCGGAACAACGGAGATGAGGGTATCGACCGCCTCAGCCATGTCCTTCAATGAGGAATAATAGGTGTAGTCGACGCCTTCGCGACGGCTGCGGGTATGATAGCCCAGTTCCACCTTGAACGGCTCCAGCCGCTTGGCGATCTCCATGCCGATGCGACCGAGCCCGAGAATACCCACCTTGCGGCCCTTGAGCGAAAGCGGGGTCAGGGGATACGGGCCTTCGTTCTTCCAGCGACCCTCCCGCAGATAGTTTTCTGCTTTTGGATATTGACGGACCGTGTTGAGCAGCAGTGCAATCGTGGTATCCGCAACCTCGTCGTTCAAGACGTCCGGCGTATGGGTCACGACAATGCCGTGCTCAGCAGCCTTCTTGGTGTCCACTCCATCATAGCCGACGCCGAAGTTGGAGACGATCTCCAGATTGGGCAGGCTCTCGATCCAGCCATTGTCAAGGACGCCCGATATGGCGACACCCCGAATACGATCGCGCATCTCCGGAGCAACCTCCGTCGGCGCTCCCATAGGCACGGCGACGACTTCGACGTGCTCCTTCAGCCTTTCAAGAACGCGCGGGTGGATTCGTCCTGGAACGAGCACGGCAACGGAATGGTCGGGCATGGTGTCTCCTCGTTTCTTCAGCTTCTTGACTTGTAGATGCCGGTCGACTGGCGGATGCGCATTTCCGGCTTGATCAGGTGGATGCCATCGGGATCATGGCTGCCGGCCAGGCGGTCCAGAAGCGCGCGCGCCGCAAGCCTTCCCACCTCGCTCTGACCGTTCCACACGGTGGTGAGCGCCGGCGTCGCGATCGACGCCTCCTCCAGGTCGTCGTACCCTGTCACCGAGATATCCTGTCCGGGCACGAGGCCGGCACGGGCAATGCCGTTCATCAGGCCGATGGCGACGAGGTCGTTCCAGCAGACGGCAGCAGTAGGCTTCTGCGGCAGGGAGAGGAAATGCACGGCCGCCTCGAAGCCTCCTTGCTTGGATCGGGGACCGGGAATGCGCAATTCCGGATCCACCTCGATGCCGGCTCTCCGAAGCGCGTTGACATAGCCTTGGTAACGGTCGCGGCCTGTGGACGTCTGATCGGTTCCGCCTATCATGGCGATCACGCGGTGCCCGAGGCCGATCAGATGGTTGGTGGCAAGCGATATCCCGTAGCTGTCGTCACCGCGGTACGTCGGCAGGTTGACCCCATCCATGGAGCGCGCCACGAGAATCGCCGGCAGGCCGTTGGCCTCGGCAAGCTTCACGTCCTCCATCGGCGTACCGATGGCCGGGGACATGATGACCCCGTCACCGCCAAGTTGCAGCAGTGTCTCAATGAAGGTCCGCTGCTTCTCTACCGAATCGTAGTGGTTGGACAGGATGAAGGTCTGGCCGCTGCGGTCGAGTTCGCTTTCGATGGCTTTGAGGATTTCCCCATAGAACGGGTTCATGATGTCGTGGACGACCACACCCACGATCCCGGAGCGCGATGTGCGAAGACTGGCGGCGCGTCGATTGTAGATGTAACCCAGCGTCCGGGCCTGACCCTTGATCTTCTCGCGCGTTTCTGCCGCGACAAGTGGGCTGTCGCGCAGCGCAAGCGATATGGTGGCCGTGGAAAGTCCAAGGCTCTCCGCGATGGTCGACAGCTTGATCTTCTGAGCCACGTCCCCTCCGGCCAGGCAGCACCGGCGTCAGCCGGTGTTTAAACTCGTTTAAATTCTTTAATCCCGTTCCGCAACTGCCTCCTCTGCTGAAGCAACAGGGACGGCAACGGGGGCCGGAGCCTGCAGGTTGTCGTCCATCGCCTTCAGCAGGCGAAGCAGGGACTTCGTCTCCTTCTCGGAAAAATCGCGTAACGCCAGCGCGCTGCAATCCGCTACGCTGCGATTGATCTGCTCCACCGTCGCCCTTCCCTGCGCGGTGAGGAAGACCTTGGTGAGACGTCCGTCAGCTCCGTCTTCGCGGCGATTGACGAAGCCTTGCACCTCCAGTCGGCCGATGGTGCGGGTCATGGTGGGGGCCTTGACCCCCAGTCGCTCCGCCAGTTGCCCGGCAGTTAAACCGTCCTGCGCGGCCAGGGCGAGGATGACGCCGTCTTGGCCGGCGTAAAGCCCGCTTTGCGCGAGACTGCGGCTGAGGGCAGTACGCAGGGGAACGGGCAGCTTGGGTGACGGCACTGGCAAGCTCACCTCCGGCAGGGCCGGGAAAATCCTTCTTCTTGTCGGATTTGCTCTTCTTGCCCTCTTTCTTCTTGCCGTCCTTCTTCTTGACCATGCAGTCTCCCCGTCTCTATGCCGGATCGAGCGTGGCTTTACGCTCGACGCCTTACCCATACCGAAACCGGGAAAAGACCGCCAGATGCCCCACCCGCTGCCACGTTTCGAGGACAATGACCCGACCCTGGATCCCGCTTTGCGGACCGAGTGGATTGCCATCCTGCCGCTCGGCGCCCATGAGCAGCACGGGCCCCACCTTCCGTTCGAGACGGATACGCTGATCGCAAAAGGGATCGTAGATCGGCTGATCGAGGCCCTGCCCCCTCACCTGCCGGCGACCATCCTGCCTGTCGAGCCGGTCGGATACTCCATCGAGCACATGGACGTGCCAGGAACGAGGACGCTGGCCTTCGACCAAGCGGTGAACCGCTGGCTTGACGTGGCCCACGATCTGCACCGACAGGGCCTGCGCAAGTTCGTGATGCTGAACGCCCATGGCGGCAATTCGCCCTTGATGACGGTCGTTGCGACGGAGGCCAGAGTGCGTTTCAACATGCTTGCCGTCGCGACAAGCTGGACCCGCTTCGGCCTGCCGGAAGGCCTGATCGCGCCAGATGACAAGGCGATCGACATCCACGGTGGCGACATTGAAACCTCCGTGATGTTGGCTCTGCACCCGGAAAAGGTCCACATGGAGAAGGCTGCTGCCTTTGCCTCCCGGCAGTCGGAGTTCGAGAAGCGGTTCAACCACCTGCGCGCATACGGCCGCCATGCCTTCGGCTGGAAGATGTCAGATCTCAACATCCAAGGCGTCACCGGCAACGCGGCCGCGGCGACGGCAGAAAAGGGCGAAGCCATTCTGGCACATGCCGTGAAGGGGTTGGTGGAACTGCTGAAGGATGTGGCGAAGTTCGATGTGAGGGAGTTGGGATAGCTCGAAGGTCTGCCGCATCGTATGTCACCTTATAACGTTCGAAACCCTTTGAACTGCTCCGGCCTTGCCCTTATATCAGGCCGACATCTTTGCGCGCCGGCCCGGCGCCGGCTTCTCCTTCGAGGTTTTCCATGACCGACACGACCACCGCCAAGCCCGTTCCCGTCACCGTTCTTACCGGCTATCTCGGCGCCGGCAAGACGACGCTCCTGAACCGCATCCTTTCCGAGAGCCACGGCAAGAAGTATGCGGTCATCGTCAACGAGTTCGGCGAGATCGGCATCGACAACGACCTGATCGTCGAATCCGACGAGGAAATCTACGAGATGAACAACGGCTGCGTCTGCTGCACGGTGCGCGGCGACCTGATTCGCGTCGTGGAAGGCCTGATGCGCCGCCCCGGCCGCTTCGACGGCATCATCGTGGAGACCACCGGCCTTGCCGATCCGGTGCCGGTCGCTCAGACCTTCTTCATGGACGACGATGTGCGCTCCAAGACCGAGCTCGATGCGGTCGTGGCACTGGTCGATGCCAAGCACCTGCCGCTGCGCCTGAAGGACAGCCGCGAGGCTGAGGACCAGATTGCCTTCGCCGATGTCGTCGTCATCAACAAGACCGATCTCGTGACGCCGGACGAGCTGGCGCAGATCGAGGACGTCGTTCGGGCCATCAATCCCGGCGCCCGCATCTACAAGACGAGCCGCTCCGGCGTCGATCTCGCCAAAGTCCTGAACCAGGGTGCCTTCAACCTGGAGCGGGCGCTGGAGAACGATCCGCAGTTCCTGGAGCACGGCCACGAGGACCATGTCTGCGGGCCGGATTGCGACCATGACCACGGTCATCATCACGGCCACGACCATCACCACCACGATCATGATCATCACCATCATCAAGATCATGGCCATGGCCACGATCATCACCATCATGCCCCCTCCCCGATCCACGACGTCACGGTGAAATCCATCTCACTGCGCGGCGGCGAGATGAACCCCGAGCGCTTCTTCCCGTGGATCCAGAAGATCACCCAGACCGATGGTCCGAACATCCTGCGCCTCAAGGGCATCATCGCCTTCAAGGGCGACGAGGAACGCTACGTGGTGCAGGGCGTCCACATGATCGTCGAGGGCGACCACCAGCGTCCGTGGAAGGACGGCGAGAAGCGCGAAAGCCGCCTCGTCTTCATCGGACGCGATCTCGATGTCGAGAAGATCGAGAAGAGCTTCAGGGCCTGCGAGGCGACGCCAGCCTGATGCCGACCGTCGCACCGCTTGATCTAGAAGGCCACGTCGTCGCCACGCATTTCCTCGGGGAGGTCCCTCTCTTCGCCTCAGCTGCCGGCACCATCCACCGTCTCGATGGCGGCGAGAAGGTGACCGAAGCGCATGAGGGCTTGCTCACCTGCATCCGCGACCCCTACAGCGCCACCCTCCTTACCGGCGGCGAGGACGGCAAGGTCCTGCGCATCGGCCATGACGGCAGTGTGACGCAGCTGGCGGAAGCGCCGCGCAAGTGGATCAACGTGGTCGCCGGCGGGCCGCAGGGGGCCGTCGCCTATGCGCATGGGCGCACGAGCTTCGTGCGTCTTTCGGACGGCACGACGCGCGATTTTTCCGAAGAGCGTACGGTGGAAGGATTGGCCTTCGCCCCGAAGGGCCTGCGGATTGCCGTGGCAAGATACAATGGCGTGACCCTGCACTGGGTCGGCACCAATGGCGCGCCTGTGGACCTCGACTGGAAGGGCGCCCACACCGGCGTGACTTTCTCCCCCGACGGCCGTTTCCTCGTCACCACTATGCAGGAAAACGCGCTGCACGGCTGGAAGCTTGACGGCAAGCCCGGGGACGCGCGCCACATGCGCATGACGGGATATCCGGCCAAGGTGAAGTCGCTCTCCTGGTCGGTGAAGGGCAAGTGGCTGGCCTCCTCCGGCGCGCCGGCCGCGATCGTCTGGCCGTTCTCGGCCAAGGACGGCCCGATGGGCAAGGCGCCGCTGGAACTCGGCACCCGCGCCAACATCATGGTCACCCAGGTCGCATTCCATCCGGCGGAAGAGGTCCTGGCGATCGGCTTCGTCGACGGCATGATCCTCGGCGTGCGGATCGCCGATGGCAAGGAGGCGCTGTTGCGTCGTCCCGGCAAGGGGGCCATCACCGGCCTGAGCTGGAGCGCGACGGGCAAGCTGCTCGCCTTTTCGTCGGAAGCCGGTGACTGCGGCGTCATCGATATCTCGGCCTGAGCCCGTGATCCCCTGGACCCTGATCGACACTGCGACCGTTCCCGGCGGGGGTGAGCTTCGCCTCAAGCAGCGCGGCACCGAGTTTTCCATCATGCTCGGCACCAACGAGTTGATGAACAGCCGGCTCTCCGGATCGGAAGAAGCGCTGGCGCGTCTCTCCATCGGCAAGATCCGCGATTGCCGACAGCCGGTGATCCTGATCGGCGGCCTCGGTATGGGCTTTACGCTCCGTGCAGCCTTGGCGGAACTTCCACAGGATGCCCGTGTCGTCGTGGCGGAGCTGGTACCCGCTGTCATCCGCTGGGCGAAGAACGAGATGGCCGAGGTGTTCAAGGGGTGCCTGGACGATCCGCGCGTCATGGTCGTGGAAGCGGATGTCGGCGAGCTGATCCGTCGAGAGACGGCTGTCTTTGACGCCATCCTTCTCGATGTCGACAACGGGCCGGAGGCGCTGACGCGAGACGAGAACGACCGCATATACGATGCAGGCGGTCTGGGAGCGGCCAAATCTGCGCTGAGGCCGGTTGGCGTGCTTTCCGTGTGGTCTTCCGCGCCCGACGCCCGTTTTACCCGAAAACTGCAAGCGGCAGGCTTCACAGTTGAAGAAGTGCCGACGCGTGCCAGCACCAAGGGACGCGGGGCGAAGCACATGATCTGGCTCGGCGTGAAGCAGGCTCGCTAGAACCTCTGCACCTGCCGAACGGCAGCAGGAGGAACCGCGCCGGAGAACTCCGCGACGGGATCAGGGGATGGGCAGGCAATCGGCATGGAGGGTATTGGGGTGTCAGGCGTGAACGCCTGCCCGATTGCTTCCGGCTTTCCCGAAGATCCGGAGGAGAGGTGTCAGTTCTCTTTCCGGAGCTTCGGGTGGGGACTGGCCTGACGCCAGCCCGCCACCGTCTGCAACCATCACCGGGCGCCGGGTGCTTCCCGGGGGGAGGCAACCGGTTCGCGAACCCGGCCCCTGCCCGATGACTGCTTCAGGATAAGGCGAGGCAAGGCTGCGGGGATGGACGGGGAAGAATGACAGAACTGCTGCCTTGAAACGCCAGCGCAATTTCTCGCCCGCGCAACAACATTGCTCACGTCAGGCGGAGCGAACAGCACCGATGATCTCCGCCAGGAGGGCGTGCAGGTCGTCGCGATAGCCGGTCCGTGCCGAGGGTGAATTCTCGTCGGACGTCATCACCACCGTGAGCCTGAGCGACGGGACGACATAGAGCATCTGACCGCCATAACCCCAGCCGAACTTGACCTCCTCGCCGCCGATCCTGCGCAGGAACCAGCCATAGCCGTAGCCATCGCCGGAAAAGCGGGAATTGGTCCGCGGTGTCCATGACTGCTCTATCCAGTCCTCGGAGATGATGCGCGTGCCATCCTCCGTCTTGCCGCCGTTGCGGTAGACTTCCCCGAAGGCCAGCAAGGAGTGCGCCGTCATCGCCATCTGGTTGCCGCCGAGATAGATGCCCTGCGGATCCTGCTCCCAGGAGCCGATACGGAAACCTTCCACCGGCTCGAACCATTCGCGCGCCAGCGCCAATGTCGACTTCTTCCCGACTCGGGTGAGGATGGCCGAGAGGAGATGGGTGGAGGCAGTCGAGTAGAGCATCTGCCCGCCCGGCTCGCCGTCGAAGGGCTCCGACAGCGCAAAGCGCACCCAGT
>DASYHX010000183.1:0-2226 GCA_035998065.1 Pseudorhizobium sp. | reverse complement strand
AAGGCGCTGCAGGCCCTTGGCGAGCCGCGGGAGCCAATTGATGCGCCTAAATCGCTTTTGGGCTCCGCGATCTTGCCTGTGTCGGAGCGGCTTGAGGATTGGGAGCTCCTGCCGCGCCAACCGGATTGGGCGGCAGCATTCAGCGACGTCTGGTGTCCCGGTGAAGCGGGCGCGCATGAGCGTCTGAACGACTTCATCGAAAGCGGTTTGCGGGATTACAAGGAGGGCCGTGATGCCCCTGCGCGTGATTGCACCTCGCGGCTCTCCCCTCACCTGACCCACGGCGAGATTACGCCGGCCCAGGCATGGCATGCTAGCAGAGGCCTGTCAGGGATAGACCCGGCACAGTTGACCCATTTTCGTCGCGAGCTCGCCTGGCGCGACTTCAACTACACCCTGCTGCTCGCCTTTCCCGAACTTGCTACCCGCAACTGGAACCAGAGCTTTGACAGCTTCCAGTGGTCCTTCGACGCCAAACAGTTTCGCGCCTGGACGAAGGGGCTCACCGGCTATCCCATTGTCGATGCCGGGATGCGCCAGCTCTGGCAGGAAGGCTATATGCACAACCGCGTCCGGATGATCGTTGCATCCTTCCTGATCAAGGACCTGATGATCGATTGGCGCAAGGGAGAAGATTGGTTTCGCAACACATTGGTTGACGCCGATCCGGCCAACAATGCCGCCAGTTGGCAATGGGTTGCCGGATCCGGCGCAGACGCGTCCCCTTTCTTTCGCATCTTCAACCCGATCCTGCAGGGCGAGAAATTTGATCCGGATGGCGACTATGTCCGGCGGTACGTGCCACAACTCGCCAAACTCGACCGGAAGTATATCCACCGTCCCTTCGACGCGCCCGATGCGGTGCTGCAGAAAGCAGGAATCGTTCTCGGACAGAGCTATCCGAAACCAATGGTGGATCATGCTGCGGCCCGGAACCGCGCTCTCTCGGCGTATCGATCAATCGGGTGAAGATTGCAGGAGGCGCTCCGCTAGGAGCAGGCCACATGATCGGCTAATCCTGCAGCGACAGGGAACTTCCATGACCTACACGATCAACCTTCTGGACGACAGCACCCGCCCAAAGGCGCCAAAGATAGAGAACGTGACACCGGAGCAGAGGCGTCAAGGTCGACGTCTTGCCGCCATTCACGCCATGCATCTTCGGCAGATATCGGAAGTCAGGAGAGTCCTTGGCGAGGTCGCGGAGGGAGTACGCGCGGTCGCAGACCTTCCCGGTGCTGTGAGTTCGCTCACAATGATCCAGAACATCCGCCTCTCCGGCAGTATATGCGGTGAAGAATGTCGGATGCTGACCTTCCACCATACCGCAGAAGATCAGTGGATCTTCCCGGTCCTCAACGGCCACAATGATGGCCTGACCCGTGTTGTGGAGCGCCTGGCAGAGGAACATCTCGTCATCCACGCACTGATCGAAAGGCTGGAAACCTCCGCTGCCGAGGTGATGGCCGCACCAACTCCCATGAACTTTCACACGCTCAAGAACAGCTTCGATCAGCTCGAAGCCGTGGTGAGGTCGCACTTCAACTATGAGCAGGAAGAGCTTGAAGAGGCGCTGGGTTTCTTCGACGTGGACCTGTAGCTTCGCCACAGGTCCAGAAACGTCATCAGACCAATCGGCTCTGCTCCAGCGCTGCCTCAATGAAGCTTGCGAAGAGTGGATGTGGGTCCAGCGGGCGGCTCTTCAGTTCCGGATGGTACTGCACGCCGATGAACCAGGGATGATCCGGGTACTCTATCGTCTCGGGCAATAGGCCGTCCGGCGACATGCCGGAGAAGACGAGGCCGCAGCTTTCCAGCTTGTCCTTATACTCGACGTTTACCTCGTAGCGATGGCGGTGCCTTTCGGAGATCGCTGTCGAACCGTAGATCTCCGCGATCTTCGTTTCCTTCTTGAGCGAAGCGTCATAGGCGCCGAGGCGCATGGTGCCGCCGAGGTCTCCAGACGCTGCCCGCTTCTCCAGCGCATTGCCCTTCACCCATTCTGTCATCAGGCCGACAACCGGCTCCTGCGCCGGACCGAACTCTGTTGAGGATGCGTTTTCGATGCCGGCGAGATTACGAGCCGCTTCCAGCACCGCCATCTGCATACCGAAGCAGATACCGAAATAGGGAACCTTCCTCTCTCGGGCAAAGCGCGCAGCGTTGATTTTTCCCTGCGCCCCGCGTTCACCGAAACCGCCGGGGACGAGAATGCCATGCACCTTT
>DASYHX010000179.1:0-18997 GCA_035998065.1 Pseudorhizobium sp. | reverse complement strand
GCAATTGTATCCACGCCCTTCATCCCCCGCCCGTCCGTCTTCCAGAGGAAAACGCGGACTGTTCAGATGCTTTGGATGGGGGTCAATTTTGGACGCCGATAACCCCGCCTAGGGGGTCAAAATTGCACGCCGAATGACAGGCAGCGGCCCTGCCAGTATTCGAGCAGTCCGGACCGAAAGACATCCTGGCCGATCCGCTGAACGACCAGCCGTTCGGCCTCGGTGCTCGTCGGCAGATCCTTCACCTTGGCCTGGAATTGCGCGAGCGGAGCATCCGGGAGACTGGCCGCCAGCTGATAGACCCGGGGCATCAGGTCGTAGAGGTCGCCGAGAGTCTCGAAGGCATAGTGGGCCAGCCCGGGTCCCTCGATCGCATCGGCGGCGTCGTCGAGCTCTTCGATCACGCCTCCATGGTCGAGGGCGAGCAGCCAGCCAGCGGCAGCGTCACGCGCGAGCCAGATCGAGCCCTGCGCTGTGGTCGAACTGTACCGCCGCCAGCCATCCGTTTCGCCATGAGTCCGGCGGAATCCGTTCTGGAAGGCGACCTTGTCGCATTCCTGGCGGGTCACGAAAGATTGGGGCGCCTCGACGACAGCCATGGTCAACCGTCTAGCCGATGGAGCAGCCCGGCCCGAATATCTTCGAGCGACGGCACCACGTCCTTCTCTCTGACGAGCGCGCGCACCTCGTCTTCGAAGTGCTCGAGGAAGACAGAGAAGACCGCTCCCTCGTCGTCTTCCGCCGCCGCTGCCATGAAGGCCTCTACCATCTCGTCAGCCAGATCGGACAGGTCGCCCTCCGGGTCGATCAGCGCGTCGCAATGGCTGGCGATGAGGTCCAGCGCCTCTCCCCTGTCCGACAGGACGGACCAGACCATCCCCGAGCCTTCGACTTCGTAGCCGATCACGTCGCCGCGGTGCGGACCGATGAGGTCGAGGGTCCGGCGTGATGCGCGGCTGTTCACCTCGTCGAGGACCAGAGACACGATCCCGTCTATCCAGATGCCGCCGAGGCATTCGTCCTCTTCGTTGTCGTCGTCCTCCTCGAAGGCTCGCGCGCTCAGAAAGACGAGCGCGTGCCTGGGAAGCTTCTCCACCTCGGTCTGGATCGATGCGCGCACAACGTCTTCGAATGCGCTCGACAGCGAGCCGAGGCGAACGTCGTCCCAGCCCATGTCATCATCGAACGGTCCCTCCTGCAGGGACCAGCAGTATTCGTCCCACAGGTGACGGGCTGCGACATCGCCGAAGATACCGTTGGCCGGTCGGGAACGCAGATCGTCGATGGCTGCCCCGACGATCCGGGCGATATCGGCGCGGGCGAAGTCCCCCGCGGCCGACTGGAGCCGCGTTAGTCCGTCCCGACTGACCTCAACCCGATCCTCTGCCATGCGTCACATCCCCATGGCCTTGAACTCGCAGGTCGCCTCCATCCGGTCCCAGGCTTCGAGGACGAGGCGGCGCGTGCGGTATTCGCCGTGGTGGCGGATTTCATTTTCCTTGAGGACGCGGAAGGTTTCCGAGGGGTAGTCGGGGCCCTTCACGTCGGCGGGATCGAGGATGTAGCGCAGCTCGTCGCGGGTCAGGCCGTAGGCGCGGGCGTAGAAGGCGTCGAGATCGTCAATAAGTTGATCGGGCTGAGGAATAATCACGCTGCCTCGCATTTCAGCTTTCCAAAAAGCTCTAGCGTGCGCTCCTTTTCATAAAACCGTCCCCAGATGTCCGTGGATTTTTCCCGCCATATCGGGAACGTATCAAATACGTAACGGACTTCATCAGTTCCAAAACCGAACAGATCAAAATACAGTGCGTCGATCCAAGCACGCAGTTCTATTCTCTCCTTTGCGTCATACACGGAAAGATGGGCGCGCCCAAGATGACTACAGAAACCCTCCACGCTTTCAGATGTGTTGGTCAGCGCGGCAACGGCATCGAGCAGCTGCGCTTCGTAAGGCATAAGCGTGGCTCTGCTGACAACAAATGTCTGGAGAAGCATCGATTTTGTGAAGTTTGCACCATAGAACTTCTGCCTGAGCAGGTAATCATAGGGAACTGAATTGAACATCGACAGGAAAAGCGCCGAAGCAACCGCATCGCCTGATTCAATGACTACATTAGGGCATTTGTAGTTGAAGGCAGTGGGTCCAACCACGCATCCGACCGCCGTTCTGAAATTGCTTATGACATTTGTTGTGTCTCGGAAAGCGAGGTTCCAGTCCATACTCACGCCACGGGCACGAGCATTCTCTTCAAAGAAGCGCCGCCTAACCCAGTATCGCGGAGCAATCTCTAGGTCTCTGTTTCTCTTTTGATCCTCGGTTGGATTGATGGTCGCAGCCTTGATGCCAAATCTCTTGTCTGCGGGGATGCCATCGAACGTCGCGAACCGATGGTCGTACTGGTGGATGAACTTGCCCTCATAGACAGGCGCAAACTCCTCTGATCCGCGCACGAACCATGAGCTCCTCAGTTCAAAGCCCTCCGCTTCCAACGACTCTCGGTCTCGAAGCTCCGCTGCGTCAGATGTCATGTGTAATCCGCTAGTGTAGCGCGCGTTCCAGTCAGATTGAGCCAACGTAGGCAGCGATTCTGCTACTCTGGTCAGGATCTTAAGATCTTCTGGCGTTTCACACTGCGGCAGTGTTCCCGTCTCGGGATTGACGCGGCGGGAAAACGCTCGATCGACCAGGATAACAGACTTTCCATCAGCCAGCTGCGCTGGATTTGTTAGACCCACGGCAAGCTGCAATCGTGTCTCTGGAAGCTCGGGACCCATTGTGGCGAGGGAATATCGCTCATGGAATCCAACCGACGAGAATAACATGTCCCAATTCTTGAAATCAAAGACCGCTCTCAGCCGTCCGCTTGTGATCAGGTGGTCAGTGAAGCCTTTCCATGTCGATCCGGTGAACATCAGTGACTTGAGTATGAGTCCCGTCCAGCCCGAGCCCTTCGTCAGGTGCGTCGCCAGTTCTGCAAATAGCGGATAAAGATTCAATTCTCCGACGGCAGACTGCGGGAACCGGCCTGACCCCCGGACAAAATCACCTTTCGCAGATGCCTCCCTTTGCGCCGTAAACCATGCCTCGGAAAGGGCTGGTGACCGCTTCAGCTCTTCTTCGATGAGCTTTCTGCGCTTCGCTGCGTTGGCCTCCGCGACTATCTCGGGTATCGCCGCAAAGAACTCACGCTCAAGAATGGTATATTTTTCCCATGGTGGATTGCCGACCACGGCGTCGAAGCCGCCCCGCTGCATCACATCGGGGAACTCCAGCGGCCAGTGAAAGGCGCGGGCGCGGCGGGCGGCCTTGGGCGCGTCCATCATCGCCTGCCGGATCTTGCCCTGATTGAGGGCCATCCACAGCTCCTCGGTGGTCGGCACGGTGCGGGCCGAGGCTCCCGCCGGTGCGCCGCCCACCTTGGGCAGCAGGAAGGCCGCCACATAGAGGTTCGCCGCCGCCGTCGCCCGCACAAAGGCCTGTCCCTTGCGCAGTTCCTTGAACCGCGCGGCCTTGGCCCCGATCTGCTCCACGGTATCCTCAGGCAGGTCGCGGAAGCCGGAGAAATCCAGCGCCAGCGGCTTCATCTCGGGCATGGCCACTTGCCCCGTGCCGAAATCGAACCCGCCCTGACCCGAGGTCGCGGCGCGGTTGGCCTGCAAGTAGTATTTCGCCGTATCCTTGTCGTCGCCCGTCAGCGGCTTGTAGGCGGCATCGGGGATGCCGTCCTGCAGCACCTTCAGGTCGAAAACCCCCAGCAGCGCATCGCCACAACGGATCTGCGCGTCGAAGAAGCCGAGGGGAAGGCCGGGGTCCACCGTCTCGATCCAGAGCGCGACTTTGGTCAGCTCCACCGCCATCGGGTTGCGGTCCACCCCGTGCAGGCAGGACCGCGCGACATCGCGCAGGGCATGGCGGAAATCGGCAAGTGAGGGCGTGCCATCGGCGCGGATGCGGGCAAGCCGCGTGGCGATGCGGCGGGCGGCGGCCAGCAGGAAGTGGCCCGAGCCGCAAGCGGGGTCGATGACCGAGAGTTTCAGGAGTGCCTTGGCGGGGTCGTCCGCCTCGGCGTCGGTCCTGTCGAGCACGGGGTCGAGCGCGGTGTCGAGCAGCGCCTGAACGAGGCTGTCGGGCGTGTAGTAGGAGCCGGTGGTCTTGCGCTGGTTGCCCTTCTGCTCGGCGGCCTCGGAGGCAAAGAGCAGGGTCTTGCCGTCATCACCCAGCTGGGGCTGGAGTTCGAGGAGGGATTCGTAGACGGACCCCAGTTCCTCGGTCTCCATCGCGCGCCAGTTGACGGGGACCATGCCGGTCTTCTGATCAAGCCAGGAGAGGCGGTAGAGCGCCTCCATGAAGGCGCGGTTGCGAAGGCGGGCGGTTTCGAGGTGGGGCAGCCTGTCGTCGGCAAAGAGGCCGCCGAGCGCCGGGAGGGCGAGCGTCTCCTGCCCGTGGGCGAGCGCGCGGAAGACGATCTTGATGCCCTCGTAGCGGTCGTGGTGCTTGTCCCAGGTGGCGGCGCGGTAGCACTGCTTTCGGAGCGCAGCGAGGCTGTAGCCTTCGGCGTAGAGCGCGCGGGCCTCGGCCTTCGACTTCGCCGGGTGGAGGAGGTTCCGGTCCTCGGCGACCATCAGGAATATCAGACGGTAGACGAGGCGGAGGAGTTCGTTGAACCAGACGGTGAGGTTCACCTCACCGGAATTCAATTTGGCGGCGAGGTCGGGGTTGGCTTCGAGAAAGCCCGAGCCCAGCACCTTGAGCGCGATCTGGACCTGGTCGGCCAAACGGTCGCGCGCCGCCTCGCCCTCGCGAGAGCCTGCCTCGCGCCAGCGCTCCAGCGGGCAGTCGGTGGCCGGGGTGTCGGCGGCGCCGAAACGGGACCGGTGGATGAGCAGCCAGAGCGCGGCGAAGGACGCGATGTCCTCGGTCGAGAAGATCTGGGCGAGGTCGGCTTCGATGTAGGCGGGGCGCGTCAGGGACGCGTTGTCCCGCATGAGGCGCAGGTGGGTGCCGTTGGTGACGATGCCCCACAGCGCTTCCTCGGAGTCGTTGAGGTAGTCCTGAAGCGCGAAGGCGGGCGAGCGGGAGCGGTCGACGGACAGGGTTGGGCTGCGGCGGTCCAGCGTCTCGCTCGGCGGTACGACGACCAGCGGAACCCTGCCGCTGGCGATCATAGCGAGCGGCGCAGCGGCGGGCGCCAAGTCGTGATAGCCGAAGGTCTCCTTAAAGAAACCGGTCACGAAGCGGCGGGTCGCGTCCTGCGAGGGCGCCTCCAGTTTCGCGAATGCGTCGAAGTGCGATTGACCGACCCGGAACGCCGTCGAGATTTCCTCGCGGATCGTGAGGCCCTTGCGGACGGCGTAATCCTCCGGCGTCTGCTCCGGGGCATCCCGCTGGTCGATCCTGGCGATCATCGCGGGCGCGATCAGGTTGCCCTCGAGGCTGAGCGAGGGCCACGCAGACATGTCGGAGATCGGCTTGCGCGCCATGATCACACCTCGCCAGGCATGAGGACGAACAAGCCGATCACGTCGGGCGGAAGGACTGCTTCGACGCTGACGCGGGAGATGGATCCGGCCGCGGCACGCAGACGAGCGTGATCCTCGACGAGTTCCGCTGCTCGCTCTTTGACGAAGTCCGCCAAAGGTCCAGCCAGCAGGTTGGGCAGGTCCCCCTTGGCAGCATTGATCAACCGATCTCGTGCGATCGCTGCGAGGTCGGCAGTGGCCGGCGTGCTGAGCATGTTGCGGACGTCTTCACCGGTCGCCACGACGCCCTTGCCCTGGAGGGCAACCAGCGCTGCTTCTTCGGCCAGAAGGAGCCGCTCCTTTTTGGCGTGGATCGTGAGCTTGTACCGGACGCGTAGGAGGGCAACGCGCGTCATCGCCGAGACCGCTGTTGTCGGCCACGCACCGACACGGCCAATGCCGAGGTCCGGAAGCGCCTCCTGATCCAACGACGCCTCTACAAGGCTCTCGGCGAGCGACGCAGTCAGCGGATGGGTTCTCGTTAGGAGAGACGTTCGAGATGGAGCAGGCTCTGCGGTTGCGAGCCTGACAGAATTCTCGAGGCCGCGCTGTTCAAGCTTCTCCTTCAGGGTCTGCTGGAGAGCGTGAACGTGAGCGACGAAGACGTTCCGCTTTTTCTCTAGCGGCACACCGAACCGCGACATCGCGCGCTCGACGAAAAGCTTCGTGTCCTCGGGCGAGCCAAGCAGGCTCCTGACCTTGTCCCACTCTGGCGCCACCTCTGTGGGCTTCATCGCGTTTTGGGCGAACCTGGCACGCGATTTCTTCTCGTTCTCGCTGGCATCGCGCCAACGCGCCTCCATCACCTTGGTGCCATCCTCCAGGCGAAGGTCGAGAGTGAGCTGCTTGTGCCCGCCACGGCGGAGCATCATCGCGGACATCAAGGCGTCTGTGACCGGCCCGCGCTCGTCGGGCAGCGGAACCGTCACGCCGGTGGCCTTCCTGATTTCCTCGGCCTTTCGCAGGATCACATCGAGGACGGCACCATCGATGGCGCTGTCGGGCGAGAACATCATGATCGAGCGAACCAGCTCGGCCGGCTGGCCGAAGCGGTCAACCCGCCCTTCACGCTGCTGATGCCGGGTCGGGTTCCAGGAGAGGTCGTAGTGCACGACCGCGTCAAAAAGCTGCTGCAGGTTGATGCCTTCGGAGAGGCAGTCGGTCGCCACCAGAATCCTCTGGGCGCCGTCATCCACGTCTTCCAGCGCCATTTCCGCAACGCGATCGCGGCGTTCATCCGGGGTCAGCTCTCCAGTTACTGACTCGACGATCAGCTTTGGGAACGCCTTTCGCAGGCCAGCCTTCACGTGTTCGGCGGTGGCCAAATACCTGCAGAAGACGACCGGGTTGGAACCACTCTTGAGCAGCGGCTTGAGCGAACCGATCAGGGCCTCCAGCTTCGGATCCTTCGCTTCAAGGAGATCGCCAGCCTGATCGATGAGAGCACGGAGTGCGGGATCATCCGAGAAAGCCGTGCTCGGTTCGATGTCCACGGCATCTTCATCGTCGCCGTCTTCGTCATAGATCTGCGGTTCGAGACGGTCTGCTTCGTTGGCGGCACGATTTCTCAGCGCACTCAACGCCGCGGCGGGCGAGGAACCGACGCAGCGCATGAGAGCGAGGGTGCCCCAGAACGCGAGGCGCTGATCCCTCTTCTGCTCTCCCGCGTTCGAAACCACCGAGAGGCAATAGTCCAGAACGGCTTCCTGGAACGCCAAGTGCTCGGGCGAGAGGCGGTAGGCGTGCTCCGTCGTTTCGTGTTTCGGGAATGATCGGTCCTCGTGCCAATCGCCCTCTACGAGGTCAACTCGACGCCGCTGGACATAATGCCTCGCAAGTCGCTCTCGGTATCGCGCGCTCTCGAAGTCCAGGCTGGCGAAGTCCTGGTCGATCAGTGAGAGCAGTCGTGCAAATGCTTCCTCGTCGCCCGAATGCGGCGTGGCGGTCAGCATGATGATCCGTCGCTCCGCGTCCTTCGCGAGCCCCTGCAGCAACTCGAAACGCTGCTGTTTGCCTTTGTGGGTGCCCACACAAGCGTGGGCTTCATCAACGATCACGAAGTCGGGACAGGCCCGCGCGAACCCCTCCCGTCGCTTCTCGGCCTTGATGTAATCGAGGCTGACAACCGTGTAGGGATAGGCGTCAAAGAGGGTCTGAGCGAGCGGTAGATTTCGCTCGAGGCGTGCCGCTGTGCCGGAAGTCACCGCGACTGCGTCGATCCCGAACCGATCCTTGAGCTCGATGATCCACTGATCCACGAGGTGGGGCGGACAAAGAACCGAGAATGCATCGACTTCGCCGCGGTCCATGAACTCCCGCAGGATCAAGCCCGCTTCGATGGTCTTGCCGATACCCACATCGTCCGCGATCAGCAGTCGTGGCACCTGGAGCCTGAGTGCCATGAGCAATGGCACAAGCTGATACGTCCTAGGTTCGAAGGCGAGCTGAGCGGCAGATCGGAATGGCCCGGCGCCGCGGCGAAGTGTGAGCCGAAGTGCGTCCGCCAAGAGCGCAGCCTTGGCCTGGACGGTAGTGTGTGCGTCCTCGGGGAGATCAAACCGCGCTGCTTCGACCGATGCGATTTCCAGTGTGGGATCCAGGACAACGATGTCGTTCTCGTTTCCCGACAGCGGTCGAAGCGCAAGAATCCCTGCGCGTGGCGCTGGGAGAGCCACCCATTCGCGGCCTCGGGCCCGAACCAAATCGCCAGGTGAGAAACTCAGCACAACGATTACCCTTTCAATAGATCAAGTAGCTGTTCGGGGACGCCGGCATCGGCCGATGCTGGAAGAGCGACAAGTTCCCAGCCTTTGTTGGCTGCTTCATTGGCCATGTCTGCGGAAACCGCCTCGCTTGTGGCGGCGACAAAGTGCCCGCGCCATACGAATTCGGCTTCCGCACCGGCAAAGCTGAGGCCAATGGTGTCGACCTGCGGGAGACCAGCAGCCTCAAAGGCCTTCAGCCACGGAGACGACGCGCCGTCTGGCGCGGCCCGCCGCTCAAGCACCGTGCGACCGCGCGCAAGGTCAACCAACAGCTGGGTAACCTCCTCGCTGCCGCGGTCGATGTGCTCGTGGTCCGGCTGGTTGAAGTACGACAACAGGCAGCGGTAGCACCCTCTGACGCAGGCATCGTCTGCCTTCTCGGTCAGCAGGCTAGCGTCGCCGCTTGCGACCGCCGCGTCGATGTTTTCGAAGTGCATGAGCCCGAGTGCTGTCCGAGCGACCTCGCTGATCGCTTCTGGATTATCCATCAGGCGCGTAAGAACGCCGGCACCCCCCTCCGTGGCTTCGTAGGCAAGGATGGCGCGGCGGTTGTCGCGAGCTGGAAGCGGCTCGCTTAGGATCTCGCCTTCTTCAAGCTGGTAAACGACCTCGATTCCCCGCAAAACCGCATGCTGCACGGTGGTAATCGTGCCTGGGTCAAAGTCTTCCGGTTTCTTGAAGCGGAACAGAAGTGCGTTCTTACGGTCCCTGACGATCGGCACGATCCGGACTGGCTTGACCACATCCGGCGGAGCGTCGGTCTCCGCATCCTCGTCCTCAGATTTTGCCCAGTAGCCTGTGCGGGGATCGATATTGAAGCCGAAGACTGTCTGGTCCTTTCGGCGCTTCAGACCCTTGTTCAGACGACTAATCTCGGCGCTGTTGGCGTATTGCAGTGCGAGCAGAGAAGTCTCGCCGCATTTGAATTCGGCGTTTGTGACCTGCAACTGATCGTCCTTCTTGGGCCACGAAAATACCGTCTGGATGTCGAAGCCCTGTCGCACGCGCTCTTCATCGTTCGCGGTGATACGCTCAGTGGGTGCGGCCTCGACGTTGTCTATGCGGAGCGTGCGCTTGATGGGCACCTCTCCGGCCATGTGTGCGTCGCAACCATGGCAGCGCTCAACCTCTCCTTCGTGGCAGGCTCCGCAGTTGGCGCAGATGTAAATGTCCTTGGTCGCGAGTTCCGATCCGTCGCCCTCGCGAACCTCTGGAGGGAGCTTTGCCTTCATCACCCGATAGGCGCGACCTTCGTGATAGATCAGGCTCCGCGGTCCAAATTCCGATATCGCAAGAAAGCGCGCGCGAGAGAGGAACGAGCCGGTCTTTCCTTCGCCAGGCACGAATGCGTAGAGCGGCAGGCGCGGGAAATTGTAGCCGGGCAGGAAGCCCTCCGTCGCGAGGTAGCGGTACGAGTAGAAGTCTGATCCGTTCGAAGCCTTTCCTTGCTCGAGGATTGCAATCTGGTCGCTGGCCTGCATCTGTGCCGCCTTGATCTTGCGGCGGTCGCCAGCCGAGAGACCTGTTATCTCAGAGCGGGCGTTGGCTTCGGCCAACTGAGTGCGAGCAGAATTGTAAAGCTCGCGCCAACGGTCGAACGCTCGATTGAACTCCTTCGGAGCGTTCATTGCCACGTGAAGCACGAACTCTTCAGGGTCCTCCATCCAGACCGGCAGCGCACCGTGATCAGCGGCCAAAATCTGTTCGAGCACCCGCTGCATCGGCGCGCGCGCACGGGAGACAAGGTCGCTCTTGGAAATGCTGGTCAGGATCTCTTCCTTGAGCGGGTATCGGTCGCCGCCAAGATCGAGGATCTCCGGGATGTCCGGCGATAGGGCCAAACGGCTCTCAGCGAGCCAGACCGCATGCAGGTGCGAGCGCACCAGTTCCTCGTTCGTGATGTCCAGCGCAGGCGGGCGAACGACACCCGCCACCATGTCATTGCGACGCTCGAAGAAGTACTGGTCGTGTGGAGAGCCCGATGCGCAGTACGTCACCACAACCGCTGCCTGGCCCGACCGGCCCGAGCGGCCAGCGCGCTGCGCGTAGTTGGCGGGCGTCGGCGGGACGTTCCTTAGATAGACAGCATTGAGCGCTGAGATGTCGACCCCAAGCTCCATGGTCGGTGAGCAGAACAGCGCTGGAAGGAACTGGTCGGAATCCCCGGTCGTCTTGATTTCGGTTCGATACTCCGAGGTGCTGAGGTTTTCCAAGTCGTCGTCTTCGTATCTGAATCGCCACTCACGCCATTCACGCTGCCTTTGGGAAACTTGCGCGGTGTGCTCGCGCCCCTCCAGCCCCCAATAGGCGCTGTGACCCGATGCCAGATCGTCCGCAATCGATGCGTACAGATCGTGGAAGTATCGGTTTCCCCGTTTGCTCTCGTCGGAAAGCGCTGGCCCGGGTACCAGGCGGACGGCAGAGGGCGTCAGCCGCCAGCCTACGAGATCAGCGTCGAGCTCGACCGGGACAATCAAGCCCTCATCGGCGAATAGCTCAAGCAGGCGCGAGAAGAACTCGAGGTAATCGTCCCGCCCGAGCTTCGTGCCCAGCACGCTCTTTTTGTTGATCAGCCGCGCAATGCGGGAGTTGTGACCGGCGCGAAGGAGTGTCTGTTCCTCGCGAAGGCCCACCGCGTTCTTCCCTGGTGCGCGCAGAAGCAGCGACGACCGCCCGCGCGGGTTCTCCTTGGCATCTATCGCCCACGGAGCGCGCAACAGCGACCGTGATTTCTGCGCGACGCCGTCCAGGACAGTCAGGTCCAAGGCTTCCGTGTTGACAGAAAGGCCTTCGAGCATTGCGCCCAGCACGGTCTCTAGCAGGATGGCTCTCTGCTCTTCGGATTGATCGCCGAGCTCGGGCAAGACTGTCATCAGCCTTTCTCGGTCTGATGCCATGTCGGCGACGCCGACGAACTCAACATCGAGAAGCTTCAGAACGGAGAGGCTGGGGTTGGTGTAGCGCCAACCCCTGCGGAGATCAGTCCACACTCGATGAGCGAGAACCTTTGCGAGTGCGCGCTGGGCGTCTTCCCGAATGACGGCGCCAGCCGAAGGATCGAGCATCCAGTGGGCGCGGGCCTCCTTGTTTGCAGACGTGAAGCCAAGCGCCTTGACGACGCTCAGACCGAACTCATCTTCCGTCAGGCCCTCGGACCCTGCTGCAATTATCGCCCGCAGAATGGCCCCACGGAGAAGGCTCACGAACAGAAAATCGTTGAAGTGTCCGGACTGAAGCGCCGCGTCTTGCCGATTGTCCGTGAACCCCAGCAGCTTTCGCTTCGTTTTCGGAACACCGCTCGTCGGCTTGTTCATCCACTCGAGAGCGCTGGAAACGAGAAGCGTCGTTGCGGAGCTCCGCCCTTCCCCGGACAGGCCGGCCAGCTTGCTCCGCTCGCGCATCCCCTGATTGGGCTCGTCCTTGCAGCAGAGGCAGAATGCAAACTTCCCGGGGATGAACCAGAACTCGCTGCCACCAGCGCCATGGCGACCGTCTGGCGTCACCACATAGGAGATAGGCGCGCGCTTCTTGCGATAGAATCGAAGCCGCTCGATGCCGTTGCGCTCTTCCAGCCAGCTCTCGGGATAGCCGCTCAACTCGCCATCGAATGCGAAATCGGGATCATTGGCCGGAGCCGGACAGAGATATCCCGCCACATCATCATCGTCTTCGGTTTCCAGCGGTGTATCGTCGATGTTACGGGGGAGAAACCTGATGTGACCGTCGTCTTCGTTCTTCGTGACGACGTGGTATTCGTGTCCGCAGTTTCTGCAGAAGCGTGTTGGGTAAAGCCGGTTGCCCGGAGCATCGGGATCCTCGAGTTGACCCTCGAACAGAACGGTGCGTGGCTTTTCCGTAAGCGTGGTGAATATCTCACCCGCGCCGGAAATGAACCTGTGCAATTTGAATGCCAGGAACGCTCCGTCCTCCGTCCCACCCCGCTGATCTTCGGGAAGGCTTACCAGCGTCAGGAAGCCTTCTAGCTGCTTCCGACACTGCTCTACGTCGACCCCACTGTCGTCGGCCAATCGTTTGACGGCGTCCTCGAAGGGGATGGGCTTCTTTCGTTTCAGCTCCAGCCCGTCATCGAGTCCGAGCGCAAGCTCCGCCCATACTGCGAGCGGATGCTTCCTGAGCTGCTCGTCGTCCAAGCTCGTCGGGAGAGGCTGTCGCACCACACCAGGCAGTGCGGCGGTCGCTTGCGCAAGGGTGATGGTGTCGTCAGTAGCCCGTTGCAGGGACTCATCTATTACGGCATCCGGGCCGATCTCGGAGCCGAAGAGCCTTGTCGCAACTTTGGCCACGGCGACCGCTCGGCTTTCTTCGGTGCCTTCTGAAGCCATCGTCGCCGACGTGCCTATGCAGATCGGAGCTTTGTCAGGGGAGCAGCGGTCGCGCAGTCGCCGAACGAGCACCGCCACATCCGCGCCTTGGCGCCCTCTGTAGGTGTGGAGCTCGTCTAGGATGATGAATTCAAGGCCGGTCGCGTTCTTGACCACCTGAGCGTCCAAGTCGTCTTGGCGGGTCAGCAGGAGTTCCGCCATCATGTAGTTCGTGAGCAGGATATCTGGCGGATTGGCCGCGATCCGTTGACGTTCCTCTCGGCTTTCTTGCCCCGTGTAGCGTTTGACAACGGGCTTCAGGGCGTCAGGAAGCCCTGACTGTCCGATAAATTTGTCGATTTCCTTCATCTGGCTGTTTGCCAGAGCATTCATCGGGTAGACGATGATTGCGCGGGTTGTTCGAGGCTTACCGGCACGCAGGGCCCGAATGATGGCGTCGACAACTGGCACGAAGAAGCACAAAGACTTGCCGGAGCCGGTTCCTGTCGTGACGACAAAGCTCTTTCCGGAATTCGCCTTGGCAATCGACTCCGCTTGGTGTCGATGGAGTCGGAGAGGTTTCTCGCCGAACCGGAATACCTTTCCAGTTCCTTCATCCAGGTCACCCGAAGCGACCAGGTCATCCACGCTGGGACCCGAAAGATACCTGGGGTTCAAGGAGATAAGAGCATCGGGCCAGAACCGACCGGCATCATACTGAGCATCAATCGCCGCCCGAAGATCTTCGGAGCGAATGCTGCTGAAAGAGCGGGAAAAACGCTCGTATGAACTGATTACGTGGTGATCGAACTCAAATGCTCTCATGAAAGCTCCTGGGGGCTGCGGGCAGCACCATTCATCCCAAAGATGGCCTGACGGTTCAGAAGAACGATCTGCTGATCCTGCGGCCTCCTGGCGGCCGGGTCGGTATCGAGCCCGAGCCGCCTGAGCGTGTAGTAGAGGAGCGCGCGCCTCACCTTGATCTTCGCCTTGCCGCCACGCATCCCGTAATCGAGCGCGATGACCTTTGCCTGAGTTTCCGACAGGGCGGGGTGGGGCCCGACCTCCAGCGTGACTTCGGAATGCCAGTCGCGATCATCGTCGGCTGACGCTTCGCTCTCACGCGATCCTCGAATCTCCAGCACCCGCGAGAGCAGGAAGTCCTTGAAGCAGTCATCGGTCAGGCAGAACGCCCGGGTGTGCCAGCGGAACCCGTCGAACGCGATGGCGTGAGGCGCGATCCAGCGCCAGCGCGGCTCGGGGCTAGACAGGGACTGGTACTTCACCTCGATCGCTTCGGACCGGCGGATGGCGCCGACGACGGAACGAAGTGTCACTGGCTCAACGCCGCGAACCGGCGTCGGGGCGGATGCGTAGGGTGGCAGGTCAGGGATCCAGCACTCCTCCCGCTCCAGCACATCGTCGGCAACCAGGCGGAGCTGGGCGAGGTAGTGCGCAGCGTCCGGCAGGCGGAACTTGCAGTCGAAGTCCGGGCCGCGGACGTAGGTCCGCGCGCTCTTGTCGTAGACCATGTTGTCCGGTGCCAGCGCGATGTAGCGGTTCAGGTCCGAGGATGCCTGGTTCACCGAGACGCCGAACTGCTGCATCACGTCGATACGATTGACGTGTCCCTCCCAGAACAGACGGAACTCGATGAACTCGAGGCGCTGCTCGATTCCCCAGCGAAGTTCGGCCTTGTCCCGGTCCACGTTGCGCTCCCGCCCAGCCCTGCGCGCACGCGAACTGTGCGCGCCCAATTTCTGGGCTTTCTTGGAGGGTAGCCGCGCGGAACTACGCGATCAATCGAAAAGGGGCGCGTCGGGGCGCGATTATCCCAAGGATTGCCTGAGGTTCTGCGCCACCGCGTCAGCCGCCATCCGCACCGGTTCGGCAGCGAGGTGGGCGTAGCGCGCCGTGGTCTGGACCTGCGTGTGCCCGAGCAACTTGCCGATCATCGGCAGTCCCTGACCCGAGGCCACGGCCGTCGACGCGAAGGTATGGCGCAGGTCGTGGATGCGGACGTCCTTCACTCCGGCGCGGGCGCGGACGCGCTGCCAGAAGGGCTGGAGATCGCTCAGGCATTTGCCCGGCAGGGTGCCGGTGATGGCCCACGGGTTGCCGTCGATGCGCTGGGCGTCGCGGAGCAGTTCGACGGCGGGCTGTCCTAGATGGACGATCTTGGCTCCGGTCTTGGAGTCCGGCAGGCGAAGGACGCGGTCGCCCAGATCGACGTGCGCCCATTTCAGGGTCATGACCTCGTTCAGCCGGCAGCCGGTCAGGATCAGCAATCGCGCGGCAAGGATCGCAGAGGGCAGCTCCACCCCTTCGGCCTCCATCTCGCGCAGCACCTCGCCGATCCGGCGCAGTTCCGCCGCGCTGAGGAAGCGCTCGCGCTTCTCCTCGGGATACTTCCGGATGTGCTTTCGCGGGTTGGTGCCGTCCGGACGCAGGCCCCACATCTCGGCGAGGCTGAACATTTTCGAAACCACTTCGAGGCAGCGGTTCGCCTGATAGGGGATGTGGCGGAGATCGTGATGGAACTTCGCCACGTCCGCCCGGGTAATGCCCGTGACCGTGAGCGGCCCGAGTGCGGGCAGGATGAAACGTTCGAGGTTCCGGCGATACTCCTTGGCCGTGCTCGCCTTCACGCGGATCGCGATGTGCTCCTTGTCGAACCGCTCGGCCAGCTCCTTCACCGTGATCGCCTTGCGCCCCGCGTCCCGCTCGGCGGCGGGGTCGGCACCATTGCGCGCAGCGGCGACAATGGCGATGGCGCGGTTCCGCGCCTGCTCGCAGGTCAGGACGGTACTCGGCCCGAGGGTGATCCGCCGGGACCGGCGTCCGGCGCGATACTGGACCACGTAGCCCTTGCGCCCGCTCGGCAGCACGCGCAGCCCGAAGCCAGGGATCTCGCTGTCCCAGACGAAGTATTCGGCGGAGCGGACTTCTGCGGCGTCGACGAGGCGTTTGGTGATCCTGGGCATGGCGCTCTTCGGTGGTTCTTTCGCCGTTCCACAGTGCTGAAGCGCGGGCGACAGTCAACGAACACATTGAAATCGCGAAGAAAAAGGAAATGGCGCGCGTTTCCGCGCAAGGCGTTTCGGCGCGCTGGTGCGGGAAATCGACGAGTCACGCGAATCAGAACGCAGGTTCCGGACCCCGCGGACGGCTGATAGGCTCGGGGAAAAGAAACTGGCGGTCCGATGGCGTCGAAGACCACCCTCAATGCGAAGAACCTCGAATCGCTGGGCGCAGAGCGCCTGGCGCAATTGCTGATCGAGGTCAGCACCGGCAACGCGGCGGCCAAGCGGAAGCTGCGGCTCGCGCTGGCGGGCGCCCAGAGCCCGAGGGAGGCCGCGCGGGAGATCACCAAGCGGCTGACCAGCATCGCCCGCGCCCGCAGCTTCATCACCTGGAAGAACCGCAAGGCGCTGGTCACCGATCTCGAAACCCAGCGGCGCGCAATCGTCGAGCAGATCGCACCCGCCGATCCGGACGAGGCGCTGGCGCTCATGTGGCGGTTCATGGCGCTCGCCACGCCCGTCTTCGAGCGCTGCGACGACTCCAGCGGCACCGTCATCGGCATCTTCCACCTGGCCTGTGCCGACCTGGGTCAGCTCGCCGCGAAGGTCCGGCCGGACCCGCAGGCGCTCGCCGGCACTGTTCTCGATGCGCTGCAGGACAACGGCTATGGCCAGTACGACGGCCTGATCGGCATCATCGCGCCGGCGCTCGGCGAAGAGGGACTAGCGGCCCTGAAATCGATGGTCGAGGACCTCGGTCGCTCGCCCGTGCCGGTGCCGCCGAAGGACCAATGGAAGGCGGTGGGCTGGGGCCCGGGCGGCACCACCTACGAGCACGAGATGCGGGCGCGCGAGCGCGCGAGCACGGTGGTCATGGCGCTCAAGGACATCGCCGATGCACAGGGCGACGTCGACGGCTTCATCGCCCAGTACGATCCGAAGACCCGGAAGGTGCCGCAGATCGCGGCCGAGATCGCGCAGCGTCTGCTCGCGGCCGGCAGGGCAGGCGAGGCGCTGAGGTTCCTCGAGCGCGCGGAGCTCGGCGACGGCTTGCGGGTTCCGCTGGCCTGGCAGGACATCCGCTTGCAGACGCTGGAGGCGCTGGGTCGCGGCGAGGAGGCGCAGGCGTTCCGGTGGGACTGTTTCGAACGCACGCTCTCCGACAGCTACCTGCGGGCGTATCTCAAGCGGCTGCCCGACTTCGACGACATCGAGGCCGAAGAGCGGGCGATGGCGCACGTCATGGCTTATTCAAGCCTTCTCCACGCCCTGCAGTTTTTCCTCGACTGGCCGGCGCTTGATCGTGCCGCAGACCTCCTGATTTCCCGGCATGATGAGATCGACGGGGATCACTACGAGTATCTCGCCCCCGCTGCGGAGGCCCTGTCAGAGCGTCATCCGCTGGCCGCGACGCTGGTGCTCCGCGCGATGATCGACTTCACGCTCACGAGGTCGCGGGCGAAGCGGTATCGCTATGCCGCCGAGCACCTCGGCAGCTGCGCCCGGCTCGCGCGGGACATCCCGGACTTCGGCGCGTTCGAGACGCACGACGCCTATGTCGCCCGGCTGAAGGAGGAGCATGGCAGGAAGTTCGGTTTCTGGTCGCTCACCGCCGCCTGATGGTCGTGCTACCGGAAAATCAGGTCTCGGCCCGTTGGAAGCATTATGGAAGCACGAGGCCGAAAAACGCTGCGCAATCCCGACAGATCATGCGCAATGGTGGCGTTCCTGCTGGATCGGCAAGTGTCGGAAACTGCGCAAGAACTCGCGGTTCCGAGTGATTGTTCACGGTCCGTTCGACACGACTCATAACCTGAAGGTCACAGGTTCAAATCCTGTCCCCGCAACCAAAAACGCCCGTGAAGCTTCGGCTTCGCGGGCGTTTTTCGTTTGTGGCGCCTGATCGCGGTGCGGCCCGCAGCCGAACCGTCGGCGCCAGTGCCTCCGACAGATGTCCCATGCAAAGCCCGTCATGCGGATGGGTGACGGCGCGGGGCGCTCCATTCTCCAGCGAAGTCCTTGCCACAGCGAGTGCGGTGCGCTTGCATGCGAGTGTGGGCTCACAGAAGCTGGATGAGCGATGCCGATCTACGAGTTTGCCAGCGACGTCATCCGCCCCCTGCGCAAGACGACTTTCAGCCAGATGCAGATGCATGAGCGCCGCGACCTGCAGCGACTCCTGCGCGAGAACATCTCGGTCATCGTATCCGATACGTTGGTTATCGCGGAGGAGTTCGGGGAGTGGGACGACTCGCGGCGGCGGATCGACCTCCTCGGCATCGACCGCGATGCCAATCTCGTCGTCATCGAGCTCAAGCGGACCGAGGATGGCGGCCACATGGAACTGCAGGCCATCCGCTACGCAGCGATGATCTCCACCATGACCTTCGATCACGCCTGCCGCGTTTTCGGCCGTTATCTTACACAGATCGGAAAGGAGGAGCTGGACGCGAGGGCGGAACTCCTCGACTTCCTCGGATGGGAAGAGCCCGATGAAGACGCTTTCGGGCAGGATGTCCGCATCGTGCTCGCATCAGCCGAGTTTTCACCCGAATTGACGACGGCCGTCCTCTGGCTCAATGGGCGCGATGTCGACATTCGCTGCGTCCGGTTGTTGCCTTATAATCTCGACGGACGCGTCCTGGTGGACGTCCAGCAGATCATCCCGCTTCCCGAGGCCGCGGAGTATCAGGTCCAGGCTCGAGAGAAGGCTCGCAAGGAGCGGGCGGCGCGCACCACAGGCGCCGATTTCACCCGTTACGACGTCGCGCTCGGATCGCAGAAGCATCTGGCGGAGACGAAGCGGCGGGCGCTCTACCTTGTGTTCCGGTATTTGGTGGACAGCGGGATTGCCCCGGAAAACCTGGCGAAGCTCTGCGGGCGCCGCGCCGGCCGAGCCCTCTACGTGGTGGACGGCGAGGTCGAGCGTGATGAATTCCTTCGATTGGCAGAAGCTGGGATGTCGACCGGTGGCAGAACGTTCCGCTCCAAGCGGTTCTTCTGCAGCGAGGAAGAATTGATCCGCTGCGACGGCAAGACTTACGCATTCTCCAACCAGTGGGGCGGGGATGCCTGGCTGGAGGCCATCTCGGGACTGCGGGATGCCCATGCCGAGAGGGGATCTCGTTCACGCCGGTGGGGCATTGAACGACGGCGCAGGCGGCTGCCGAGGCCTCCGCGGGACGCCGCCGCCGCAGGCGCTTGCGCGGCAGGACGCGCCGGTCAGTCTCCATCGCTCAGCAGACCCAGGCGCAGCTGCTTCTCCACCTCGATGATCGCGAACAGGACGATGCCGATTCCGACGATCAGCAAGCCATCGAGGAACGGTACCGCGTGCGTGCCGAAGATGTGCTGGAGCGGCGGTAGG
>DASYHX010000175.1:0-2031 GCA_035998065.1 Pseudorhizobium sp. | reverse complement strand
GCCATGGCTCTCATGGGCATTCGAGACGCAGAAAGCTGCGCTCGCCAAGGCTGCGGCCTGACCTGAGGCCTTTCCGGTCCCGCATCAGCGGGATCGGCCCATCCAATCCAGAGACTGAACCTCTTTAAAGGGAGCCCACATCATGGCACCTCGCGTACTCGTATCCGACGAACTGTCAGAAACCGCCGTTCAGATCTTCCGCGATCGCGGCGTAGAAGTCGATTTCCAGCCAAAGCTCGGCAAGGACAAGGAAAAGCTCGCTGAAATCATCGGCAACTACGACGGTCTTGCCATCCGTTCCGCCACCAAGGCCACCGAAAAGCTGATCGCCGCGGCGACCAACCTCAAGGTCATTGGCCGTGCGGGCATCGGTGTCGACAATGTCGACATTCCTGCTGCCTCCAAGCGCGGCATCATCGTGATGAATACGCCCTTCGGCAACTCGATCACCACGGCCGAACACGCCATCGCGCTGATGTTTGCCGTCGCTCGCCAGCTTCCTGCAGCCGATGCCTCGACGCAGGCTGGCAAGTGGGAAAAGTCGAAGTTCATGGGCGTCGAAATCACCGGCAAGACACTTGGCGTCATTGGCGCCGGCAATATCGGCGGCATCGTCTGCAAGAAGGCTATCGGGCTTGGCATGCATGTTCTAGCCTATGATCCCTTCCTTTCCGCCGAACGGGCGCAGGAGATGGGCGTCACCAAGGTCGAACTCGATGAACTGCTTGCGAAGGCCGACTTCATCACGTTGCACGTTCCGATGACGGACAAGACGCGCGGTATCCTTGGGAAGGAAGCGCTGGCCAAGACGAAGCCGGGCGTGCGCATCATCAACTGTGCCCGCGGTGGTCTCGTGGATGAAGCCGCGCTGGCGGATGCCATCAAGTCAGGGCATGTGGCCGGCGCGGGCTTCGACGTCTTCGAGGTTGAGCCTGCCACCGAAAGCCCGCTGTTCGGCCTGCCGAACGTCGTCTGCACTCCGCACCTTGGCGCATCGACGACGGAAGCGCAGGAGAATGTTGCCCTGCAGGTTGCCGAGCAGATGTCGGACTATCTCGTAAAGGGTGCGGTTTCCAACGCCATCAACATGCCGTCGATCACCGCGGAAGAGGCGCCAATCCTGAAGCCCTTCATCCGTCTGGCAGACGTTCTGGGAGCCTTTGCCGGTCAGGTGACCGAAAGCCCGATCAAGCAGATCGAGATTCTCTATGACGGTTCCACGGCCAACATGAACACCCGGGCACTCACCAGCGCCCTGCTGGCGGGTCTTATCCGCAACCAGGTGTCGGACGTGAACATGGTTTCGGCGCCGATCATGGTGAAGGAAAAGGGGATCGTGCTTTCCGAAGTCAAGCGCGACAAAACCGGCGTCTATGACGGCTACATCAAGCTGACGGTGACGACGGAAAATCAGACCCGCTCGATCGCTGGCACCGTCTTCTCCGACGGCAAGCCGCGCTTCATCCAGATCAAGGGCATCAACATGGATGCCGATGTCGGTCAGAACATGATCTACATCTCCAACACCGACGTGCCCGGCATGATCGGCTTCATGGGTACGACACTCGGCGAAGGCGGCGTCAACATCGCCAACTTCCAGCTCGGTCGCGACCAGCAGGGTGGGGACGCTATCGCACTTCTCTATGTAGACGAGCCGGTGAAGCAAGAGGTCCTGGACAGGCTAACGGCCCATCCGGCAATCCGCCAGGCCAAGCCGCTCACCTTCAACGTCGACTGATCGTCCTCCCAAGGACCCGCATGGAAGGCCCGGAGTGGTGGGATCTCGCTCCGGGCTTTCCCTTGTGCTGCTGCAACCGGCTGCGGGCGCAGTTTTCATAGAGAAAGGTTCTAAACCCCGGCGCCGACGGCGGAACTGCTCTTAAAAATCCAGCATCTATCGCTATATGGGGAGAGGTCCGTAGAGTTGCGGATGCAGAGGAGATCAGAATGTTTTCATCCATCCGGCGCTTCAGGCATGTCTTTGCGGTCGCAGCGATTGCAATGGCGGTGTCACTGGCTGCCGTCGATTTC
>DASYHX010000041.1:0-2485 GCA_035998065.1 Pseudorhizobium sp. | reverse complement strand
GGAGAACCCCAGGTCGCGTTTTCTACCTTTATGGAGAGCTCTCCCCCTTCGGGCATAGCATCACGGGCATTGATCGCCAGGTTGAGGACAGCGCTCTCGAGCTGACTCGGGTCAGCCTTTGCCGGCCAGAGATCGTCATCGGCTATGATCGAAAGCCGAATGTCGGGTCCAAGGGTCCGCTCGAGTAGGTCCTCTAGCGATCGGAGAAGAGGCTCGACCTCCACGGCTTTTACATCGAGCGACTGCCGTCGTCCGAATGCCAGGAGCCGCTGCGTCAGTGCCGCCGCCCTTTGCGCGGAGGTTCGTGCCGCATCGATGAACCGCTGCGTGTCGTCCAGCCGGCCGGTGTCCAACCGCTTCTGCAGCAGCTCCAGCCCGCCAAGGATCCCGGCCAGCATGTTGTTGAAGTCGTGTGCGATGCCCCCAGTTAGCTGGCCGACCGCCTCCATCTTCTGGGCCTGATGCAACGCTTCCTCAGCCCGTCTTCGAGCAGTGATGTCGTTGAGGCCGCCAATCACCCGCACGAACCGCCCGTTCGACTCCCGCTCTACCTTTGAGGTCGCGATGACCTCCAGAACAGAACGATCCCGAGCTAGAAGCTTGTACTCTCGTTGTATTGGGCCGCCTTCTGACATCAGCAGCGGCCAATCCACTTCGGCGCGCCTACGGGCCGATTCCTCGGTCATAAAGTCCGCTAGAGGGCGTCCAATGACCTCGTCCCTCTCATACCCGAGAAGATCCAGCCAGGCCTCACTGACCTCTTCGAGCTCACCCGCCTCGTTGAGGGCGTGCAGCGGTAATGGAGTGTTACGGTAGAGCGCTCGGAACTGCTCCTCGCTCCGCCGCAGGGCCTTTGCTTCCTTGTCGGCGAGCAAAGCGAAGCGCCGGTCGAACATGGCTGCGATAAGGGCCAAGAAGAGGATCAGGAACGTAGTCGCCGAAACTGCCAGCGCAAGGTTTGTCTGACCGATGCTGGCCCTGCCTAGGGCTTCATCGACGGTGTGGTGGGCGTGAAACGAGGCCGCCTGCATACCCGCGAAGTGCATACCGGAGATCGCAAGCCCCATAGCGATGGCTGCGCCGATCTTCGCCGCGGATCCCGGACGCTGAAAAGCCAGGCGCAACGAGGCCGTCGAGGCCCCGATTGCCACCAACACTGACACGGAAACCCAAAACGCATCATAGTTGACTGTTACCGGCATGCGCATCGCGGCCATGCCGGTATAATGCATTCCAACAATGCCCAGCCCCATGACCAGTCCGCTCAGGATCAGACCGACAAGCCCAGTGCCTTCCCGAGCTACAACGGCGAAGCCAAGCCCGGTTACCCCAATAGCCAGCAGCAGAGAGAAGACGGTAAGGCCGGGATCGTACAAAGCCTCCATTCCAGGCATGCTGAACGCCAGCATCGCCACAAAGTGCATGGACCAGATCCCGCCGCCCATCGTAACCGCAGCAGTACCGAGCCAGGCCGCAGCCGCCCAACGACCGCTAGCCTGTACGACCCGTGCGGCCAAGTCGAGAGCGGTGAAAGACGCCAGCATGGCGATGAGGACGGAAAGAACCGTCAGGCCGAAATCATGAGTGCCAGTCAAGTCGAGAATCACCAGAGCAAAACCATCGTCCTGAGTAGCATGACAAAGCTGACAAGTGGCCGTCAGGCACTGAGGAAGCAAACACCTAGAGGCGTGGGGCACGAGAAGAGGATAGGCGCATGCCTCCTACATTTAGTCGCCGGCCGTGTGACTAGGCTGACCTCAGATCAACTGATGTGCCTACTTTCTGTCCGGTCAGTTCCGTCATATGAAAGTGCATGGCAAAACGGGCCGATGATGAAGCCGAGATACTGGCGCTAATTCACGCGCATCGCATCGCCTTGTGGACCAACGATTTTGAGGCCTACTCGAAGTGCTTCGTCCACGCTGACTACGCCACTCGCTGGTTTGCGACCCGATTAACGGGCATCTACGTCCGCCAGGGGTGGGAGGACATAGCGGAAAGGGTCAGGCGTCAATTTGCGGAACGGCCTTCGATCAATGCTGCGCGTGCCTACAAAACCACGGTGGAGAACCTTCGGCTTCGCCTCGCGGACAACATGGCCTGGGCGACTTATGACCAGTGTTATCCGATGACCATAACCGGCATAGAGCAACCCCACACCACAAAGGAGATGCGGATATTCGAGAAGCACGACGGCGAATGGCGGATCGCGTTCCTCGGGTTTCTCGACGACTATGCCGAGTATTTGGATCGATGTCTCCTGCAGCTCGATCCCAGCGGCAAGGTAATCTGGCAGAGCCCATCATCCGCAGCCGCGCTGAAGGCCGACGATGACCTCGTGATCCGCGCCGGCGTGCTGCACATTCGCGATCGCCGCGCCGACCAGCAGCTGCACGCCGCCATTCGCCAGGCAGCACCGCTCGTTTCAGGAACCTTCAACATGTTCCCCTCGGCAGTGCCCATTATCCTTGCTGCCGGTGAGGAT
>DASYHX010000035.1:0-9991 GCA_035998065.1 Pseudorhizobium sp. | reverse complement strand
CGCCGTCATTCTTCTTGTCGTCGGCTGGATTGCCTCAGGTCTGATCAGTCGCTGGGCCTATCGTGGCCTCTCCCGCATCCACGGTATTGATGCCACACTGGCGCAATTCTTCTCCAACACCATCCGCTATGCGATCCTCGTCATCGTCGTCGTCATGGTGCTCGGCCAGTTCGGCGTTCAAACCGCGTCGATTCTCGCTGCGCTTGGCGCCATTGGCCTGGCGATCGGGTTGGCCCTTCAGGGCACGCTGCAGAACATTGCCGCCGGCATCATGCTTCTGGTGCTGCGCCCGTTCCGTGTCGGCGAATATATCGATACGGGCAGCATCAACGGCATCGTGCAGGACATCGGCCTGTTTGCCACGGAACTGAAAACCTACGACGGGCTTTACCGGCTGGCGCCCAACTCGCTTCTCTGGAACGTGCCGGTCACAAACTACAGCCGCCTGTCCACCCGAATGCACGACTTCAAGGTCGGCATCGCCTACGAGGACGACATCGACAAAGCGATCGACATCATGATGGAGATCGTGCGTAAGGACGAGCGCGTGCTGGACACGCCAGAACCTTCGGCCTTCGTCATGGATCTCGGCGACAGTTCCGTTGTCCTGGCGATGCGCTACTGGGCGAACAGCTCTGTCTGGTGGATGACGAGCCGCGACATCACCAAGGCGGTGAAAGAGGCCTTCGACGCGCAAGGCATCACTATTCCCTACCCTCAGGTTACCTACCACGCACCCGCCGGCGAGAGCGGACCCCCGACATTGTTGCAGATGCCGGGCGAGCCGGAGTCAGCGCGGACCTGACGGCGAGGATGCGGGGGAGCGGTCGATCGAGGCTTCCGGTCCCCCGCTTTTCACCATCAATGCGCCATAGTCGAGCGATGCGCCCAGCCGGTCATCCGCTTTTCGAGCCAGGCCATCAGCGCGTACATCGCAATACCCTCAACGGCGAGCATCAGCAGTCCCGCGAAGACCAGCGGCACGTTGAACTGGCTCTGCGCCGAACTCATCATATTGCCGAGTCCGTAATTGGAGGCCACGGTTTCACTGAGGACCGAACCCACGAAGGCGAGCGTGATGGCGATCTTCAGGGATCCGAAGAAATAAGGCATCGACCGAGGGACGCCGACCTTCAGCATGATGTCGATCTTGCGCGCGCCAAGCGCCCGTAAAACATCCTCCGTTTCGGGCTCGATCGTCGCGAGGCCGGTTGCCACGTTCACGACGATCGGGAAGAAGGAAATGAGGAAGGCGGTGATAACAGCCGGGATCGTGCCGATGCCGAACCAGATCACCAAGATCGGCACCACGGCAACCTTCGGGATCGCGTTGAAGCCGATCATCAAGGGATAGAGCCCCGCGTAGATGGTCCTCGACCAGCCGATAAAGAGGCCGATCGCAAGACCCCCGACCACCGCGAGCGCGAAGCCGAGCGTCGTGGTGAACAGCGTCTGCAGCGAATTCTTCCAGATCGGCGACCAGTACTGCAGGATCGCCTGGAATATCCGGCTTGGCGCCGGCAGAATGGTTACCGGCATCGAAAGCGCTACCACCAGCAGTTCCCATGCGAGGAAAAGACCAATCGTATAAAGCCACGGGGCGGCTCTGACCCAATTGATCCTGAGCCGAGGTCTATCCGGTGTCGGCGGGTCTTGTGCAACAATAGTCATGCCGCCTGCCTCGCAGTTGCAATCTCGCCGTGAAGCTCATGCACGAGGGCATTGAAGTCCTTTTCGTACATCAGTTCGAGGTCGCGCGGACGGGGGAAGGTCACGACGCGCTCACGCAGGATGCGGCCAGGGCGGGCACTCATGACGAAGATCTTGTCTGCCAAGAACGAGGCCTCGCGCAGATCATGAGTCACGAGAACGATCGTGACACCTTGTGCTGCATGGAGGTCGCGAATCACGCACCACAGTTCCTCGCGCGTAAAGGCGTCAAGCGCGCCGAAGGGTTCGTCGAGCATCAGTAGGTCCGGCTCGTGGATCAGCGCACGGCAGAGGTTGGCGCGTTGTTGCATGCCGCCCGAAAGCTGCCACGGGAACTTCGAACCGAAGCCCTTGAGCCCCACAAGTTCCAGCAGGTGTTCGGCCTGCTCCACATATTCCTTCTTGTTCGCACGTAGCCGGTGGCGGTGCTTTTCAACGATCTCAAGCGGCAGGAGCACATTCTCCAGCGTCGTGCGCCATGGCAGCATGGTCGGGTTCTGGAAGGCCATGCCGACGATGGAGACGGGTTTCGTGACCTGCTGCCCGGCGACAATGACAGTGCCCCGCTGCGGGATGTACAGACCGGTTACGAGCTTCATGAGGGTCGACTTACCGCAACCGGAAGGTCCCACGACCGCCGCGAATTCTCCCTTGGCAACGCGCATAGTAAGACCGGACACGGCAAGCGTTCCGTCGGCTCCGCCATAGCGCATGTCGACATCATCGATAGAAACGAGGTGCGACATGGCACTCTCCAATTTAATGGAACTGTCGGGAGGAGAGAGGGCCTCACGCCCTCCCTCCTGCGGATCAGGGGAGCATCCGCTCTTCCTTTGGAGGCAAGTAGCTCGAATCGAACACCTGGTCGGCCGCGACATTGCCCTTCAGGCCCATGGATACCTTCAGCGTATCGATAGACGCTCCAAGCCGCTCCATGTCGACGCCGCCGAAGCCGTTCTCGGTGACATAGGGGGTCTTGATGTTCATCGCGTTTGCCATATTGAGGCGTTGAAGCTCGATGTCGGAATTTAGCGTCTCATTGCGCTTTAGTACGGCAGCCACACCCTCCTCCGGATTGGCAACGGCGTCGGCGAAGCCCTTGGCGAGTGCCCTGAGAAAGCCCTTGACGGCCTCCGGATTCTCAGCGGCGAAGTCGGAATTCACCAGCACAGCGTTGCCATAGAGATTGAGGCCATTTTCGGCCATAAGGATCGTGGCGATATCATCGTCTTCGATGCCCTGGGCCTTGAGGTTCAGGATCACCGAGAAGGCAAAGCCAAAGACGGCGTCCACATCCCCTTGCGCGAGCATCGGCTCGCGCACCGGAAAGCCGATGGATTCGATCGTGATGTTGCTGTCGTCGATGCCCGCAACCTCTTTGAAGGCCTTCCATTGTGCGAACGCGCCATCCGGTGGCGGCGCGCCGAGCGTCTTCCCCTCCAGCGACTTCGGATCCTGCGTCACACCCAGCGACTTTCGACCCACCACGGCGAAGGTCGGCCGCTCGTAGACCATCATCACGGCCTTGACCTTCTGCGACGGATCTTCATCGAGGAACTTGATCAGCGAGTTGATATCGCCGAAGCCCATCTGATAGGTGCCGGTGGACACGCGCGGGATCGCTTCGACTGAGCCATTCCCGCTGTCAATCGTGACATCCAACCCTTCGTCCTTGAAGTAGCCCTTGTCGACGGCCAGCAGGAATCCGGCAGCAGGCCCCTCGAACTTCCAGTCGAGCGTGAACTTTACTGAAGTCTCGGCCAAAGCGGGCGTCGAGACTCCCACTGCAACAGCCAGGCTTGCCGCCATCATCAAGTTGGTCAAGCTTCTGCGTGTGAACATGTTATTGCTGTTCCCCATTATTTTTGAGGGCTCCAATCAAACGTGATTTCATCATTCGCGCAAGCCCTGAATGCACAGAAATTCACCAGCGCTGACGAAAGTCCACATTGTGTGCAATGCAGTGATAGGAGCGTCACAGTACCCTCGTCTACACCACGCTGTTGCTGCGCGGCGTCGACGCTCTTTCCCTCTGGTCACCGAATAAACCTGCACGTGTGTCCCTTCCCGAAATGGCAGGCGATCCTTTATAAGCGTCGCGTTCACCGGGGACGACTGCATGGATCTCTTGCTGCTCATCGTAATCGTGCTTGGCGTCGCCTGGCAGCGCAAGACTTCGCAAAGACTGGCGAGGGTCGAGGATGAACTGACGTCCCTGAGGAAACGGCTCGATTTAACCGCGCCCGCAGAAAAGCAGGCTCCGCACAATCTCAAGGCGGATGATTCCCGGACGGACGTGAACGAGGATCGAGCAGTACGGCTCGAACCGGCGCCTGTGGAGGCGGCGGCACGTGAGACCGTTGCTCCGGACCATTTGTCAGCGGAGACCGAGGCAGCAACACCGCAGGTCCGGGAAACCTTTGAAAGCAGCCTTGGCGCGCGCTGGACCGTATGGGTCGGTGGGATTGCTCTCGCTCTTGGCGGAATATTCCTTATCCGATACTCGATCGAAAGCGGCCTTCTCGGGCCGGAGGCGCGGCTGTCGCTTGCCGCCGTCTTCGGGCTGTCGCTCTTTCTGCTCGGCGAGGTTGTCCGACGAAGGGCGTTGCCGCAGGTGGCAGCGCGCTACAGCAACGCGATGATCCCCGGTGCGCTGACCGCCGCCGGCGCTGTCACGCTTCTGGGCACGACCTATGCGGCTCATGGCTATTACGAGTTCATGGGAGCCGCCCTCGCCTTTGCCTTGCTCGGGGCGATATCCCTCGCGACCGTTGCTCTTTCCCTCCTTCACGGACAGGGCCTGGCGGCGCTCGGTCTTGCCGCGTCACTGGTGACACCGGCCCTGGTGGCCAGTACCGCCCCCAATGCTGTCGTGCTGTTCGGCTTCCTCGCCATCGTTTGGCTTGCCGTGGCGGCCGCGTCGCGCTTGCGCGGCTGGCTGTTGTTGCCGGCGCTGGCTGATCTGGGGCTCGCCTGTTGGGCCATTGCCTATCTGTTCAACACAGATGGCATCGACCCGCTACCGCCGGTGTTTGCGCTCCTCGTCATGATCGCGGGCACCGGCTTCATCTGGCCGGGGCTAACATATCCCCTCGCCGAGGGAGGATGGCGGAGCCTGCTCCGCCGGCGGCCACTCGGGATCGGGCTCTCCGTATCGATTGCGACGCTCTTGCCCGCGATCGCCCTGCTCGCCGTCTGGGATACGCAGTCGATAGACGCGGCCTTCGCTGCAGCGGGACTGGTCGCGGCATTGGCGTCGCTGGGCGCCGGACGGCGGTATGCGGTCTGGCCCATCCTTTTGTCCGCCGCCGGTGCGGTGACTGTCGTTGGGCTCCTTGCGCTGACACGTCTCAACTACCTCCCGGTCGCGGCAGGAGAGGGAACTGCCGACGCTGCACCAGCCTTCATTGCCGAGATAGCCGTCAGCCTCATTCTTGGCGCCATCTTCACCCTTCTAGGCCTGGTTTTCCTCAGGCGCCTCGGCCGCGACGACGAAAAGCTCAGCATCATCTGGAGCGTTCTGATGTCCGCTGTCCCGGTGACCCTGGCGATGATCAGTTTCCTCAATTTCGGCATGCTTTCCCGTGACTGGCTGCACGGGCTCCATGGGATCGTGGTCGGCGCTGTCCTGGTTGCGATTGCCATATGGCAGTTCGCGCAAGACGAGGAAGAGGATCTGAACAGCCGCCCCGCCAATCTGCTGGTTGTCGGCTCCTTTGCTGCCTTTGCATTTGCGCTGCACGCCGTGACCAATGGCCTGGTGACGACGGTGCTTTTGGCTTTCCTTGGCTTCGCCTATCTCGCCGCAACCCGCTGGCGCCGGTGGCCGGCACTTCCCTGGGCGATGGCCGGAGGCTTGCTGCTGGTCTTCGCACGCATTGCCTGGGAGCCCACAATGGTAGGGCCAGAGCAACTCGGCACCACGCCATTCTGGAACGCGCTTCTTCCCGGTTACGGAATCCCGGCGCTCCTTGCCGTGCTGGCGGCATACGAGCTGCGCCATTGGCCGGATCTGCGTATCCGCAACTTTCTCCAAGCACTCGCATCTCTGATGGTGCTGATGACCGTGGCAATCCTGGTGCGACACACGATGAACGGCGGTGTGCTGGACGACCGCCTGCCGTCGCTCGGCGAGCAGTCGATCTACACTCTGCTGACGATCGGCTTCTCGGGTGCCTTGATGACCCTGGACCGCCGCGCGCCGAGCCCAGTCTTCCGCTACGGCTCGATGATCGCTGGCGCCATTGCGACCCTGAATGCCCTGTCCATGCATGTTTTCGCACTGAACCCTTACTTCAGCGGCGAAAGCACGGGCAGTTGGCCCCTGGTGAACCTACTACTGATCGGCTATCTCCTGCCCGCGCTCGCTTATGCGGGTCTCGCCGTCTATGCGCGCGACAAGCGCCCCCGGCCTTACGTGGCCATGCTGGCAGCATCCGGCGCCGTGCTTGGCTTTCTCTGGGCTACACTATCCGTTCGCCGGTTCTGGCAGGGCGAAAACATCGCGGACTGGAAAGGGTTTCTTCCGGACGAGACGTATAGCTATTCGGTCGTCTGGCTTCTGATCGGCGTCGTGCTCCTGGTTCTCGGCTCGAGGTTCAACGCGCGCGCTATGAGGCTGGCGTCCGCCGGCCTCGTGATGGTCACCGTGCTGAAGGTCTTCCTGATCGACATGTCAAACCTCGAAGGCATCTTGCGCGCCCTCTCCTTCATCGGCCTTGGGGCGGTGCTGATCGGGATTGGCCTGTTTTACCAGAAGATCCTTGCTCGCACGCCCCGCCTCGAACCATTCGATCCGCAGCCTCCGCAGGGACAAGATCGATGATCGCCACAGCCTTTGCGCCCTACGGAGCCTTGGCCCGTTCCCTTCTTCCACACGCAACGGAGGGCGATGATGGTTCGCATGATGTGGCTCACCTCCTTCGTGTCTTCCGCAACAGCATGCGCATCCACGCCGGCGAAGGCGGAGACGAAGAGCTTGTGGCGGCGGCAGTGATGCTGCATGACTGCGTGGCGGTTGAGAAGAATTCCCCACTGAGGTCGCAGGCGTCACGGCTGGCTGCCGAAAAAGCAACGGCGATCCTGTCGGAACTCTCGTGGGATGAGCAAAGAATATCGGCAGTTTCCCATGCGATCATCACGCACAGCTACTCCGCCAATATTACGCCGGAGACGCTCGAGGCGAAAATCCTCCAGGATGCCGATCGTCTCGACGCCATCGGCATGATCGGAGCCGCCCGTTGCTTCTATATTGCTGGGCGGATGGGCTCGGGCCTTTATGATCCCGCCGATCCGCTGGCCAAGGCCAGACCGCTGGACGACAAGGCATTCGCGATCGATCATTTCGAAACCAAGCTGTTCAAGCTGAGCGAGGGGTTTCAAACGGCTACCGGCCGCGCGCTTGCCAAAGTGCGGCACGCGCGTTTGAAACACGTTCTTGATCAGTTTCTCGACGAGATATGAGAGTTTACCCATGCACATAGCCGCCTTGAACCTTTACCCCTTAAAGAGCGGCCGAGGCATTGCGCTGGACGAAGCTGCAATTGGACCAGAGGGCATTCCTGGCGATCGGCGGATGATGCTCGTTGATCTTGAGGGCAACTTCATCACCCAACGCGATTTTCCCGTGCTTGCGAGGCTGGATGTACGGCTCGCGGAAGGATCGGTCCGCTTGGCTTTCGACGGAGCAGACGAGATCGTGGTCATGCAGCCTACGGCTGAACGCCGGACGGATGTCGTGATCTGGAAATCGCCCGTCAGCGCTGCCGTTGCCGATGGCGCGATCAACAGCAAGATCACCGGCTGGCTTGGCCGTGAGGCCCGGCTCGTCTTCTTCGACGAACGGTCTCAGCGAGAGGCAAGCCGCGAGTGGGCTGGCGAGGGCACGCCTGTGACATTCGCAGACGGATACCAAATTCTTGTCACCACCACCGCCTCGCTGGCCGCTCTCAACGCGGACATGGTGGCCCACGGCGAAGGCGAAGTGGGCATGGATCGCTTCCGACCCAACATCGTGCTCGCCACTGATGAGGCCTGGGCTGAGGATGGCTGGGAAACGATCGAGATCGGTACCCTGATCCTGGATCTGGTGAAGCCATGCACCCGTTGCATCATGACCACGCAAGATCAGCGGACTGGATCAAGGGACGTGGCAAGTCCGATGCCGGCAATGGGTCGGATTCGCATGTCGGCTGATCGTCGTGTGCCCGGCCCCCTCTTCGGGTGGAACGCCGTCCCAAGAACCACAGGCCGGATTTTTGTCGGGGACGATGTGAGAGTGCGCGCGATGAGGGACGCGCCTTGGGCGATCAAGCGTCGCTGATTTCTGGCTTGCCTCTTTTTTGGGGAGCGCTATGTTCAGCGCCGGTTGTCAGACAACCTGCCAGCTCTCCTAGCCTGCCGACGTATCCGGGTCCGGTAGCCTTCTCAGGGACACATGCCGCATGACATCTCGGGCAACCGGCCTTGCATTTGCTCTTCTGGCGGTAACGATCTTTTCCATTCAGGACGGCGTCTCGAAGCATCTGGCCGATAATTATCCGGCGATCTTCATTGCCATGATGCGGTATTGGGCGTTCGCCGCCTTCGCCATCGTGCTGGCAAGCCGCTCCAGCGGCGGGCTCGTTGCTAACGCCACGACGAGCCGTCCGGTCCTGCAAATCCTGCGCGGCGTCCTGCTTGCGGTGCAGATCGTGGTCGCCATCATGGCCTTCGCGACCGTGGGCCTGTCGCAGAGCCAGGCGGTCTTCCAATCGGCGCCCTTGCTCGTCGCGTTGTTGTCGATGCCTCTCCTGGGCGAGCGCGTGGGATGGCGCCGCTGGACGGCGATCATGATCGGTTTTGTCGGCGTCATCCTGATCCTCAAGCCGGATGCCGGCGGCTTCGACCTCAATACGCTGCTGCCGATGGCAGGTGCCGTGATCTACAGCCTTTACTCGATCACGACCCGGCTCGCGAGCCGGACCGACACCGCCCCGACGAGCTTCTTCTACACCGGTGTGGCGGGCGCGGTTGCGATTACCCTTGTCGGGCCTTTTTACTGGTCAAGCTTTTCGGGCAACGACGCCTACTGGATGGCGGCCCTTTGTGCTTCCGGCATTGCCGGCCACTACTTTTTGATCCGCGCCTTCGACTATGTCGACGCGGTGATCGTGCAGTCCATGTCCTATTTGCAGCTCGTGCTCGTCACCATGATCGGCGTGTTCATCTATGGTGAGACGCTCGGCTTCAACATGGTCGTCGGCTCCATCATTGTCGTATGCGCCGGCTTGTTCACGATCTACCGGGAGGCGCGTGCCGGGAAAAAGCTGCTGAAGATGGATCCGAGCGGAGACCTGTGAGCGGCCATCAATCTTAGTGATAGATGCCCTCTACAAAACTGATTTTGGCAATGGCTTGTGGAGCGTTATGGTCGAAACCTCGTGTCATCCCAGGAGGTACTGCCATGACGCAGACTGCCAAGTCCCCCATGCCATGGCTGATCATCATTGCCGGGTGCCTGATTGCCCTGCTGACCTTCGGCCCACGCTCGGCAATGGGGTTCTTCCAGCTCCCCATGCTTTCGGACACTGGCTGGGACCGCTCGACCTTCGGGCTGGCAATGGCTCTGCAAAATCTGTTCTGGGGGTTGAGCCAGCCGTTTTTTGGGGCGTTAGCCGATAAATATGGTACCGGCCGCGTGTTGGTGAGCTCTGGCCTGATGTATGCGGCAGGCCTCCTGCTGATGGCGTACGCGGATGCGCCCGTCTGGCTGCATATCGGCGGCGGTGTTCTCGTCGGAATGGCAATCGGCGCCGGCTCGTTCAGCGTGATCCTTTCTGCCTTTGCACGGCACGTAACGCCGGAGCAGAGGTCAATGGCCTTCGGCTTCGGCACGGCCGCCGGCTCCGCCGGAATGTTTCTGTTTGCGCCCTTGAGCCAAGGACTGATCAATGCTCTCGGCTGGTCGGACAGCCTCGTGGCGCTGTCGATCATGATGCTGATCGTGCCGCTGCTCGCCTATCCGTTGCGCGGCAACGCCTCCTCAGGAACCCAGTCCCAGGCGGCATTCAAGCAAACGGTCGGAGAGGCCCTCAGAGAAGCGCTCGGCCATAAGAGCTACGTCCTGCTCACCACCGGCTTCTTCGTCTGCGGGTTCCAAGTGGCCTTCATCACGGCGCATTTTCCGGCCTATCTCGGCGACATCGGAATCGAAGCGAGCTATGCCGTGATTGCAATGGCGCTGATTGGCTTCTTCAACATCATCGGCTCGCTCGCAGCCGGCTTCATCGGCCAGCGCTAT
>DASYHX010000028.1:0-4995 GCA_035998065.1 Pseudorhizobium sp. | reverse complement strand
AATCAAGTTCCGCTGAGCTGCGGAAAATCCTCGGGTTAGTCCGTGACCCTGTCGAAGGGCGTTCCCCTTGTCCGTCGTGACGGCAGTGCCAAGCTCATCCAAGAGGGCGTGCTACGCCACTAGAGTGGGTGGCCTGAGCTGCAGGCTGGTCCTCGTCAGTCAAAGCCGAAGAAGCCATGCCATATCAAGCCCAAGTCGGGGCGGAGCCTGACCCCACGTCCTTGCGCCTGGGTGGCATGATTGTGCCTGGTGCAGCTAGGCTCAAGTCTGAATCTGACCACCAGAAATGGCCTCGTTGCCGGATCGGAGGCGGACTTCACTGTTCCCGTAGGTGACGATTGTACCTAGGTTGCGCAACCTGCCGACCGCGTACTTCGAGGTGAATGCAGGCTGCTCAGGCCAATGGCCGCCAGTGCCAGAACAACACCCGATGCGACGGTGCGAACAGTATTCCCCGCTTGCCATGGCCCGGAGTATTCGGCCCATGCTCGGCGGGCCTCGTCCGTGCTGGTTGGCGTACCGACCGCAGCAAGCGCCTCGTTCATCGGCACGTTGACCAGCACGGTCAGCAGGAGCCCAAGCGAGAGGTAGAGGCCCGCAGCGGCAATAAACCAACCGGCCGCAGCCCGACTGTGCGCCGCGTAGGCAGCTCCTGCCGTCAGCCCCAGCAAGACTGGCGTTAGAAAGAATGCGGGGAAGAAGACAGCATTTCTCACGGACGCGTTCATTGCCTGCATCGCCGCGACGGCAACCTGTGGATCGGCCTGGTCCAGTCCCCACATGGTCGAACAAACCCAAGCATAGAAGAAGCCGAAGATCGCTCCGCTCAGCACGATGGAGATAATAGCTAGAGTTCTCGCTGCTGGGAGCATTATAAATCCTCCTGGACTCCGTACAGTTGTGTACACCGTAGGTCGGGTGTACACATATGTACGGTTACGGTCAAGGAAATGCAGATTGACGAAAGCAGAACGTGAGGCGGCAATCGAGGACGCAGCTTACCGATTGCTGAGGGAGCGGGGATACGCGGCCACGTCCATGCTGACCATCGCCAAGTCCGCCAACGCTTCCAACGAAACGCTCTATCGCTGGTACGGAGACAAGGCGGGGTTGGTCAAAGTGCTTGTCGAAAGAAACGCAGCAACGGTGAAGTCGAAGCTTCAGGCAGCTATCCAATCGGACGCCGATGCGCTCAGCACACTGTCCGAGATCGCTCCTGTACTCCTATCAATGCTACTCGGTGAACGAGCGGTATGCCTCAACAGAGCCGCTGCGGCGGATACGAGTGGAGAACTCGGGGCAGCCATCGCTGCCGAAGGGAGAGACGCGGTATTCCCGCTTATAAACCGGATCATGCAGGCCGCTATCGATCAGGGAGCGCTGAACGCTCCCTCGGCGGGCTGGGCTGGCGAAGCCTTTATCAATCTGCTCGTCGGCGATCTGCAGGTAAGGCGAGTCAATCGATCGATGCTGGAGCCCGATGAACAAACCATCGCGAAACGCGCGCGTGATGCGATGCTTACGTTCTGTCAGCTGTGCACGGGTGATGGCCGAGAATCTACCGCTGTCGATCTTAGCTGCCGGCTAAGTTGCGCCTGAGCCCTGACCCGGCGCTCGATCGGACTGGACGCGGGCGGCATTGCCGCACCGCAAGAAGCGTATCCCCATCGTCGGCAGATTATCTCCGTCCCAAGGACTATCGACGGGTCACCGCTTCCGCCGAGGCAAAGGTAAGCTTCTTGGAAGCAGTGAGCTCTATCGTCGGTTGCGATGGCCGCCAGTGTGCGCAGCAGGTTGGGATGTTGTGCCTTAAAGCGAGCAGGATCAACGCACCCGACTCGCTCAGAACCAAGCGGGGCAGCAATGTCACCGAGTAACTCTCCTGCCATTCAGCTTTGCCTTTTCCGCTGATGACCAGCTTGTCGCCTCGAGACCCTTTGCTCGTCCTGGACCGGGGCGTTCGAAAGAGCTTCGAAAGGAGAGGCTTCTGCAGGTTGGACGGTCCCACCCGTTGTATCCTCTTCGGGACGTGAACAAGCTGGCATGTCGGCCGTCGAAAGATAGCGTGGGAGGTTCTCGATCGCGGCGGACAGGACGGGGATAAGGTAGTCGCCGTACTCGGCTGCCTGAGTGTCGTTCTTGTGGCCGGTGATCTTGTCCACGACGTCTTGCCGGATATCGAGCTCACGTCCTTGCGTTTCGAAGCGGTGACGCCACCCATGGTTCGGCTGCACCTTTCGAGTGATGCCGACCTCCTCCCGCACCCAGAGCGCCAATCTCTCGCCGACCTTGTCGGCCTGGCGGTGGTTCTGCTTGGAGCCGCGAGCTCGTGCCGGGTCGTAGAACAGCGGCTTGCCCCTGCGTTCAGCAACGTAGTCGAGGAAGCCCTGCTCGAGCACGTGAGTGTGGATCGGTACGGTCCGAGCCTCGCCCGATTTGATGCTGCCATGCTCAGGGGTAAGGCGCATGCACCAGATCCTTCGCCCGTCCACCGTCAGCTTCTCGAACACGTTGGAGGAATGGAGCTGCCCGACTTCGCCCACCCGTGCACCACTGTAGGCGCACAACCAGGGAACCCAACGGCGCGCCATGGCTCCCGTCCGGGTCATGCGCTCGGCCGGAGGCAGCAGCGTTGCGGCCAAGATAGCATTGGCCTCATGGAGTTCGAAGCTCTTGGGTCCCAATTGCTCGACCTTTTTGGTCTTCTGCTTGACCTCTGCCGCGGCGTTGATGGTGATGGTCGGCGTCAGCGTCGAGTCCTTGGCCCATTCGAGGATGGCGCGCACGCCGGCAAGATCGCCCATGGACACGGTGTTCATCGAGATGCCCTGTCCGATTCTATGGTCTCGCCACCGCGCGACATCATCCCTGGTCAAGGCCGCGACGTCGGTCTTGCCGCTGAACTTCATCAGCATCCGCAACTTGCCCGACCAGCTCTTGACCGTCTTGTCGGCAACCCCTGCCGCGTCCTTCCATTTGGCCAGCAGCTCCTCGCAGCCGGTCTCCGGACCCTCGGGGCGACTAGACACCGCTGGCGTGGGGAAGCGGTCCGCCTTCGGATCGGGCGCGAAGTCGCCGCGAGCGTGGCGCAGCAGCCGCTCGTAGGCGTCGCGCTTCGCGAGCGCGACCTTGCTGCACAGCAGCATGAAGGATCTCGCCTCCAGATTGTCGTTGCGGGCGTCGAGGAATGCTCGAACCTCTCCGCTCAGCTCGCGGTGAGCGTTGCGCGTGGGGTGGAAGGCCCAGCCCTTGTCCTGAACGAATGGGGCGACGCACCCGGTATCCCGCTCAGCCCTGGGCAGGGATCGTTGGATGCTGCGAAGCCGGTTCTCCCAATTCTCCACGCTACCAGGGTTCTCCTCGTGCGCGGCCACCATCGTGCGGTAGATCTCGCCGGAGAGCGCGTGCGCCTCCTTTTCCGTGATGGTGCGGGGGGCAGGCATGGACGAGTCGGTGGTCGCCACGAACTCGGCGACTGTTCGAAGCTGCTCGCACTCTGCCTCGAACTCGGCCACCACTATCTTGAACTTGCGCTTGGCCTCGGCGGGGTCGCGGGTTTTGAGACTGCGCACCACCTCCTTCTTTTTGAGGACGGGCTGCAGGTCGGTGGGCACCCAGAGTCGAGCCGTAAAGATGCCGAGTCTGTTGATCCGGGGGGTGGCCATGCGTAAAGACATTCCTGTATCACCTTCCTGTATCACTAGGGCGGTGCGAAGTCTTTGAGTTTCGTAGCTTTTCAGGATTTCCGGGCATCTGCCGAGGAAATGGCGGAGAGAGAGGGATTCGAACCCCCGATGGAGTTGCCCCCATGCCGCATTTCGAGTGCGGTGCATTCAACCACTCTGCCATCTCTCCGCGAGATCGATGATGGCGCCTCGCGGGCGCGGCTGGTCGATACGAGGCGGGCTTATGGCACAGCAAAAGGATGGCTGCAACACCTGTGATGGTTCTGGCCGGCTGCTACCGTCGTCAGGCTCGGGAAGGTTGCGGCCTTGTTCATCACATCTTCGTGGGTGCTGATCCTCCTGGACATGGTGGGCGTTGCGGTTGCGCAATCAACATCAGCCTTGGGAGAAGACCATGATGAAGCGCCGCACCGTCGTTGCTGGCATCGCCTCGCTGCCCCTTGTTATCTGGGGTGCCGGTGCCTTTGGGATATTCGCGCAGGAGGGGACGAGCTTGGAAGGCGATACGGTGACCACTTCGGAGGGCGATCTCGTCATCCACCCCATCGAGCATGCCAGCATGCTGCTGGGCTATGGCGACGAGGTCATCTATGTCGACCCGGTCGGCGGCGCCGCGGCCTATGAGGGCCTGCCCGAACCCACGGCCATCCTTATCACCCATGGCCATGGCGATCACTATGACCTGCCCACGCTGGAGGCGATTGCCGGATCGGTGCCGATCGTTGCCAATGGCGAGGTCTATGACCAGCTGCCCGAGAGCCTCAAGGCCAATGCGACCTCCATGGCCAATGGCGACGCGGGCGAGATCGTGGGGCTCAGCATCCGTGCGGTGCCGGCCTACAACACGACCGAAGAGCGGCTGCAATACCACCCCGAGGGCGTGGGCAACGGTTATGTCGTCACCTTCGGCGACAAGCAGGTCTATATCGCCGGCGATACCGAGCCGACCGAGGAGATGCTGGCATTGACCGATATCGATGTCGCGTTCTTGCCGATGAACCTGCCCTATACCATGACGGTCGAGCAGGCCGCCGAGGCGGTCAATACCTTCAAGCCCGCCATCGTCTACCCCTACCACTACGGTGACAGCGATCTCGACGCCTTCGAAGCCGGGGTCGAAGAGGGGATCGAAGTGCGCCGCGGCAACTGGTATCCCGAAGGCCAGGGCTGACGCATAAGCCTTGACTCTGCGGGGCTTTGGCACGATAAGCCCACCCGGAAGGCGCGCTGGCATCACTGGCGCGCTTGCCGTTATTGGAAGACGCTGTTCGAGGCTGCCCGCCGGTTCGCCGGTACGCATGACGAAGAC
>DASYHX010000021.1:0-2894 GCA_035998065.1 Pseudorhizobium sp. | reverse complement strand
TCTGGATGTGGAGCATCCGCTAAGGAGGAGCGCAAATGGCTCAGAATCGCCTCCGGCAGTTGAATTCGATATTGCGTCACCAGGTTGAGGGCGTTCTCTCGTGTGGAGGGATCCGGGACGGTAGGGCCAGAGCCGACAAGGGCAGGATTGTCACCTGGGATGTCCGAGACGATAAGCGTTACGATACGGGCGCGGGTGGCGGAGGCAAGGCGGCCGCCCTTTATGGTAGAGAAGTGCTTGCGGATCGTGTTCATCACCCCAATCGGAGCACCGGAGGCAAGCAAGTTTCCGTTCAGTGCCACCTCGTCAGCGAGTTCGAACCCCGCCGGTGGAGCAGGCAATAGAGCCGATGCGCCCCCACAAATGAGTGCGATCACCAGATCATCTGCAGTGAGCTCCCGAACTTCACGGAGTAGCTCGGCGGCCCCTGCAATCCCTGCTTCGTCGGGAACCGGATGGGCGGCCTCGATGATCCGAATGTTTCGGGTTTGGCAGCCATAGCCATATCGGGTGACAACAGTCCCGGAAAGCGGTCGAGGCCACAAGTCTTCGAGAGCAGCGGCCATCTGCGCAGCTCCCTTTCCGGCGCCGATAACAACCGTGCGGCCTTTTTCGGGAGCCTGCGGCAAATGCCTGCGGATGCCCTCCAGCGGATCAGCTGCAGCGACGGCGGCTCGAAAAAGATCAGCCAGTACCTCCCGGTCGTGCATTCGTTCTACTCCTTACATCTGGTGAAGGACGGTTCCTGACATGAAGCGCACTCGCCCTTGCCGGAACCAACTCCTTCGTCGAGGGGTTGTCTTGCGACATTCTACCTAGAGGAGCACGAGAGCATGAGCGAACACCTCACGCAAGCCAGCTACCCCGGCGAGATCGCCATAGGGAACGAACGCGCACCTGCCTCGTACAAGATCAAAGCGGTCAAAGACGATGACGGAGCCATTCGCGTCTCGCTCAGTCTAACTGCTCCACGCGACTGGCTCCTCAAGCATGGGTTTCGACATGAAGCTACCCTCTTTCGAAAGAACGGCTCGGCTGTTCCAGTTCACTTCGAAGAGACGTTAAACGTTGCCGACAATGTAGCGGTCACGCTTCATGCCGACGAGGTCGTCTGCCGGACCACAGAAGATCTCCATCAGGCATTCCCGGAAACTCGCAACTAAGCCAGGCGGGCCTTGGTGCTCCGGGGCGTTGCGAGCAGGAGGCTCGTTTCGCTGGCTGTGATCCCTGGGATCAGCCGTATCCGCCGTAGAATCGCGTCGAAGCTGGTCAACGTCGGGGCACTCAGTTCCACTATCAAGTCCCACCTGCCATTGGTCGTGTGGATGGACGAGATGTCAGGGAATGCTCCCAGTGACGCGATCACGCGATCCGTCACACGCCCTTCGATTTCAATCATCATTATACCACGAACGGGCGCTTCCACTGCGTCCGACCGCAGGATCACAGTATAACCAATGATGCTGCCATTCTGCTCCAACCTGTCGATGCGGCTGCGTATCGTGGCACGCGACGTGCCGGTCTCAGTCGCCAGGTCGGAGATGCTTCGCCTGGCGTCGTGCCGGAGAAGCGCAATCAGCTTTTCATCAAGCTCGTCCATCTCAGATTGAAGCCGCCTCCCTACCATTTTGGCAAGATTTTCCTCGATATATGGCAAATCATCCTGTTCAATCTGCCGCGTGCTTGTGATGTCCTCGTCGTGAAGGAGAACAGGATGCATTGCAAGTTAATTGGTGTTCCGTTGCAGGAAGGCGCTTCTCGCCTCGGATGCGAGATGGGGCCAAGCGCGCTAAGGGTGGCTGGTCTCGCCCATGCTCTTCGCGAACTCGGCCATCAAGTCAGCGATCTTGGCAATATTCAGCCCCCCAATGCCAAAGAGGCTGAGCATTCCAATCAAGCAATCCACCATCTTGGGGAGATCATTGCCTGGACGGAACTGCTGACGCAGGTCGCCTACAAGGAAAGCGTCGATGGCGCGCCAATCTTCCTTGGCGGTGATCACGCCCTTTCGGCGGGAACGGTCGCGGGGATTGCCCGGCGGGCGGCAGAAATGGGCCGGCCCCTTTTCGTGCTCTGGCTCGACGCCCACACCGATCTTCACACGCTGGACACGACCGAAAGCGGCAATCTGCATGGGGTACCGGTCGCCTACTTCACGGGCCAGCCCGGCTTCGAAGGCTTGTTCCCGCCTGTGTCCAACCGCGTTGATCCAGTCAATGTCTGCATGATCGGCATCCGCAGCGTGGATCCGGCAGAGCGCTCTGCAGTCGCCAGGAACGGTATCACGGTTCACGACATGCGAGCCATCGACGAACACGGCGTAGCGGCTTTGTTGCGTGGCTTCCTCAAGCGCGTTGAAGAGGCTAATGGGCTGCTGCATGTCAGTCTCGACGTGGATTTCCTCGATCCCGCCGTTGCCCCTGCCGTCGGTACCACTGTTCCTGGCGGTGCGACCTTCCGTGAGGCGCATCTGGTGATGGAGATGCTGCACGACAGTTGCCTCGTTTCCAGCCTCGATCTGGTCGAGCTCAATCCTTTTCTCGATGAACGAGGTCGCACCGCAACGCTACTTGTCGATCTGACTGCCAGCCTCATGGGCCGAAAGGTCCTCGATCGTCCCACGAGGAGCTTCTGATGGCGACCGAAAACCTGAACCTGGTTCCCTTCGTCAGCGTCGAGAACATGATGGATCTGGTGCTGGAAATCGGCATCGACCGCTTCCTCACGGAGCTTGCCCAGTACGTTGAGGAAGACTTCCGGCGCTGGGAAAACTTCGACAAGACGCCTCGCGTGGCCTCTCACTCCGCGGAAGGCGTGATCGAACTGATGCCAACGAGCGACGGCCGCCTCTATGGTTTCAAATACGTGAATGGCCACCCGAAGAACACTCGAAG
>DASYHX010000508.1:0-1503 GCA_035998065.1 Pseudorhizobium sp. | reverse complement strand
ACCAGAAATTCGGTCAGGCTCGTCGAGCCGATCACCTTCTTTGGTTCGTGCCCACGCCCCACCAAGGAGGTCGTTACGATCGGTCCCCAGCCACCACCCCCCATTGCGTCCAGGACGCCGCCGCCGAAGCCAATCACGGGAATAAGCCTGTCGCGAACGTCACGGGGCCAGAGCGGCCGAAAAGCCTTGAACAGAATATATGCGCCTATGCCCATAAGGTAGATGGCAACGAATGGCTCGATGGCACCAGCATCAATGTTTGCAAGCGTGAAAGCACCAATGGCTCCGCCGATCATGCCCGCTGGAGCGAGGCGCGCAACCAGGCGCCAATCCACATTTCGTTGGGCAGCGTGACTGGTGCCGGAGGCTGCAGTTGTAAATATCTCGGTAACGTGAGTCAGAGCGCTTGCAGTCACGGGTGGAACACCGAACGCCAGGAGCGACGAGGTCGTAATGACACCAAAGGCCATGCCCAACGCGCCATCGATGATCTGAGCGCCGAAGCCGATCGCTATAAAAAGGAGAATGTCTTGAGTCACGTCCGCACTCCAGCAGTTGCAGCGATACTCCAGTGAATACGTCGTGTTTCAAAGCCAGAGGAACACCAATAAAGACAGCTGCCAGAGAAAATTCGGCTCGCTGCAAAGCTGCGGGCAGAGGGGAATTGCTGAACTGCTTCTAAGCTGAATGCAGAACGATTTCGGCGGAGGACATGGCGTGCCGCTGTTGGAGCAACTCAGCGGCGGCAACATCTCAATGCACCCCGCCACGCTGTTCACTTCGTAGCTTTCGGCGTGGCGGCTTTGACAACTCCCGACGATGCCCCAATCACCGGGATAGCGTCGGGAGCTGCCGGTCCTCTAATGCGGAACCTTGAAAGCGTCGATCATCACGCTGCGGAAGATATCAGCGGACGCCTCAAGGGCAATGGCGGCATTGACCCGGTTCCTCGACCATGGCCTCGAATCTACAACCATCTGGCCCAGGGTCTGCTCGCCCGAGGTTTCGATTGAGACGGGATGTTTGCCCCATCTCGTAATGACATCAGGACGAACCAAGTACGCGATGCACAATGCATCATGGACTGGGGCCGACGGCACCGCGTCGGCATGATGATAGACTTTGATGCGGTGGCGGAGGAACTTGCTGCTGGCCAGGGCCGCTGGTGTTGCCAAGGTGTCGAAGACATCGCAATCGAGCAGCGTTAAGGGAGCGCTGTGGGTGGCATCCAGCGGCATGACTACAATTTCCCGGATTTCCGATGAGAAGACGGTTCGGGCAGCTTCGGGATCGACCCAGAAGTTGAACTCGGCTGTCGGAGTGACATTGCCGCCGACGCGGGCGCCGCCCATGATCACCAGCTTCTGGATCCTTCTGGCAAGCCCAGGCTCGCAGGATATCGCAAGGGCGACATTGGTCAGCGGCCCCACTGCGACTAATACAACGTCCGCATATTCGGGATCCATGAAGGTGTCGATGAGCATGCGAACGGCTGAGATGTCG
>DASYHX010000488.1:0-5644 GCA_035998065.1 Pseudorhizobium sp. | reverse complement strand
CGCTCTCCTTAATCCTCGTTCTGACGCTGTTCATGCCATTCATGGAGGTCATACCACCTCTGGCTCCATCGCTTCGCGGTCATCGCATGTGTCGCAGCAGCCTTCTTGACGCGTGATGGAATGCTCGTCGCGATATCCATCCACTATTCGCCATAATTCCTGCTGTAGCTTGGTACTTCGGATTGGGCGGCCAGTAGGGCACGGCCGACACTCGCGAACGGAACGCCTGAAACCTTGGCCGTCGAGCGGTGTTCGTCCATCGGGAACCACAGGTCGAGAAAGCTCCGTCTCACCGACCGCCAAACGTCAGGAAAGCCGATGCCAGTGACTGAACAGTTGAACCACGAGAACAAGACTGAAGCGCGCAAGCTCGCCGAGGAATATATCCGCCTCGGGGGGCGCCGGAAGTCGAAGATCGACGACAACAGCACAGATATCCGCAAGTGGGAAGACGATCCTCCGGAGGCGGAATCGTTCTGGATGGGCCAGATCGAGCCTCTTGATGAGCAACGGCGCAAGGAGGTCGAGTTCTTCCTGCCGAGCATCAACAACCCATGAACAGCAACTGTCACAGCATTGGAGCGTGACATGAAGTTCGATCTAACAAATGCAGTGGTGGTAATCACTGGAGCCTCCAGCGGGATAGGCGAGGCAACAGCCTTGGCGTTTGCTCGGCAAGGAAGCCGACTGGTCATCGCGGCACGGGATCTGGATGCTCTCAACGCCGTTGCGGAGCACTGCCGGCGCATAGGAAGCGAAGCCATCGCCGTGGAAACGGACGTCACCGATGCCGACGCTGTGAAGCGGCTTGCTGAAACGGCAATGACCTTCGGCAGGATCGACATATGGGTCAGCAATGTCGGCGTCGGCGCCGTTGGAAGGTTTCAGGAGACACCGATCGAGGCGCACGAGCAGGTCATCCGAGCCAATCTGATCGGCCATATGAACGACGCTCATGCGGTGCTGCCGATTTTCCTGCAACAGGGCTACGGCGTCTTCGTCAACATGATCTCGCTTGGAGGATTTGCCGCAGCGCCGTTCGCCGCTGCCTACAGCGCAAGCAAGTTTGGCCTGCGGGGCTTTTCAGAAGCTTTGCGTGCTGAATTGGCGGACCAGCCCGATATCCACATCTGTGACATCTATCCGGCCTTCGTCGACACACCGGGCATTAGCCACGGCGCGAACTATGTCGGGCGAAAGATGACTGCGCCTCCGCCGCTTGTTGATCCCCGAGATGTAGCAAACGCCATTGTGGGCGTCACCCAGGCACCGAGGGCCACGACCACCGTGGGATCGGTCACAAACGTGGCGCGGCTTGCCCACCTGCTGGCACCCAACCTGTCGACTCGGATTCTCGGGCGGTTCATGGCTTCCTACTTCAAACGAGCGGACCGTGCCGCACAGAGCAGCGGGAATGTCTTTTCGCCGCCGTCCGAACCCGGCGGAATCGATGGAGGGATGCGCTCGCCTAGCAGAATTGCCAGCCATCCGATTGTCTTCGCCATGATCGCGATCGCGGCCATGGCTGGCGGCGCCGCGGCGGCAGGGGCTCTCAGACGATGCCATCGATGAGCCCGGAGTGCTTGCGATCTTAGCCAACATCGGCATGATCTGGGATACTGTTTATGACAGGAGGACAGACCATGACAAACGGTAGTGATGGAAGATTTGCCAAGGAGGAGGTGAGCACAATCCGGGCGGCGCACCAGCAATGGTGCCAGGAACACCTGGTTGAACCGCAGAGCAAGGAAGGCCTTGAGGCAGCGGCAGCCATGCTCGCCATGTACCAGAGCGGGAAAATCTGGAAACACGAGCTTATGTCCTATAATGCCGGATCAAGACCATCTCCACCGGATCTCTCCGCAGGAAGATAGCATGGACAGAAGTTCACAGCCCTGTGCGCCATGATCCATCTTTCCTATCATCGGCTCGCCATGCTGCCTGCTGGAACTCCAGACGAAGCTGCTCCTCTCTTCCAAGATAGCGAGGCGAGAAGTGCATCGGAATTGCGCGTGTGACGGACGAAGCCGCCGCGATTTCGCCGGCCTGGCGCGCAGTTAAGTGCTTCTTTGACGCGGCCAGAGCGGCGTCTTCCTTCAAACCGGCCTCGATGAAAAAGTAGTCAGCACGCCGGGCCAGCCCAACCAATCGAGCTACATTTTGATCGGAGAATGCTAGATCGGTCGCATAGACGACCCGTTCTCCCGGACCTGATGCCATTGCACCGGAGCTGATCAACTCGGCGAGCGTGATCGGCGTGCCGGTGTTTGTCGTCACCAAGATATCTCTGGCAGCCGCGGAACGCGCAAGCTGCTTAGCTTTTGTTAGCCACGGGCCTACCGAAAGACCAAGCTTCTCCAGGTTTGCCTTGTGCACGTTGACCCGGAGTTTCTCCTGAAAGGCAAAAGCCAGCGAGGGCGTGCCATGATCGAGGACCTCGACTTCTACGTGAAAGCCGAGCTCTTCGTGTATCCTGTTGAATTGCAGAATCGTATCCCGCATTTCTTCTCCGCAAAACCTGCGGCGCGCCCGAAAGCTTCGCCACGTCAGCCTGCTGGCGAGATCCCATTCGCAAGCATGTATGACGAAGTCGGGGGAATCATTATCGAGCAGGTTCCAGGTGTAGGCTGAGAGCTTTGACTCGATGGCGCGCAGCAGTCCCGGTGGCCCGAAGAAGGTCACCTCGACGTCACGGTGCAGGAGGAGCCTGAGGAGTTGGTCGAACCCGATGAAGTGATCGACGTGCGGATGGGATACAAAGACGTGCCGTACGCGGAGAATCTCGCGTGCTGAGAGGCCTCCAAGGTCGCCTATGTCGAACAGGATGGCGCGTCTGCCAAAGCTGAAGTCAAGAAGAAGCCCCGCATCTCCGAAGACATCGTTCACGAGACGCGGTTGGACCATGAGAACCACGATATCCTTCCTCCTTTCGGGTGAAACCTCTGACTTGCGAGGAAGTTTCGCACCCGACGAGGCGGCGAAATTTTATGCGGACTGTGCTCTCATCCTCGGTGCGCAAGCCGGATACAGCCGCTGGCCGTATCGAAGCCCCGATCTTTGAAATGATCAAAGACCTGAAAACGGACTTTTCCCCGGCTCCGGCATCATCCGGATTTTTGGTCCGAATCCCGTCCAGATGTCACTCCGTCACCCGGTGAAGCTATATTGCACAGATGGTTCGGTTGAATCTGCCTTATCAGCAATCCGCTCCGCATTGTCTCCGCCGAAGAGCGATCAAGCCTAAAATAGCGGGTCACGTCTGAAACTCTCGACCGAGCCGGTGGTTCAAGAAGCCGTGCCGCGGGTGCGTGTGAAGCAAGGGACTCGCGTATTTCCTTAGTCACACGGGACGCGAGAGTTCCTGATGTGAGTCTGAAACCGGAGCCCGGGAGGAGTAGGAGATGGCAGCAAAATCCGGCGAGAAGGCGCAGGAGACAGGCGATTTTCGATGTGAGAGGTGCCACCAGCAGACGCATGTAGCAAAGGGAGATACGATCCCAAAGTGCCCGCATTGTGGAAACGACACGTTCGATACGCGATATCACGAACCGGGCAATCAAAGCTGAGAGCAGCCAACCAACGAAGGGCTACCATCATGGAAGATCAAGATAGAGAGCATCGTATCCGCGAGCGTGCCTACGAAATCTGGGAGCGCCAAGGCAAAGCGGACGGTCACCACGAACGTCATTGGCAGGAGGCAAGCAGCGAAATTGACGGCGAGAACTCCGTGAGTAGCGTCGACCATCGGGAGACCGCCAGCACCTCAGGATTGGCCAGCGGCTTGCAGCCTGGTGGAACCTCGCCGGGAGGCGGTCGAGCCCCTGGCGCGGACAGTATGGGCGCCAGGGACAAGAGCGGAAAAGGAGTTTCTGGGCCCAACTGAGAGAGCTTAGATACCAAGAAGGGAACCATCGTGGCTGACACAACAGCAATCGATAATGAAGATCTGGAGCCGGACGCGGCGCGGCGGGCGAAGCTGCTGCGGGGGCGTGTCGCGATCGTGACCGGCTCCGATTCTGGAATAGGCAAAGCGATCGCCCAAGCTCTTGCTCTGGAAGGCGCGGATGTTGCCGTCACCTACCATAGCGATGAGGACGGAGCCAAGGCGACGGCGGATCAAGTCGAGGCCGCAGGTAGCCGTGCAATAGTGCGACACCTCGATGTCCGGGATGAGGGCAGCGTTACTTCATTGATGGCAGCGACCGTCGACGACTTGGGCGTCCCAGACATCCTTGTCAACTGTGCCGGCATTGGCGGATCGAAACCTCTGGTGGAGACCACATTCGAGGATTTCGACCACGTTATCAAGACCGATCTCTATGGACCCTTTCTGTTCTGTCGGGAATTCGTGCGACGACGCCAGGGAAGGAAAGGTGGCAAGATCATCAACATCACCTCCGTGCATGAAGCAATCCCAAGTCCTGGCAACGTTTCCTACGGCGCCGCGAAAGGTGGCTTGCTGACCCTTACCAGAAGCCTTGCCATGGAACTCGCCGAACAGAGGATCAACGTCAATGCGATCGCTCCCGGCTTGATCCGCACTCCAATGACAGTGCAACGCACTGATGATCCGGAGGCGCGCGCAAAGGAGATGCCCCGGATTCCGTGGCATCGGCCGGGCGAGCCTTGGGAGGTGGCGCGGCTGGCGGTTTATCTGGCTTCCGACGAGGCCGATTACGTAACGGGCCAGAGCTTTACCATTGACGGAGGCCTCGAGATGAACTGGGGGCAGGGCGCCTGAGCAAGCGCCTGCCGCGATGGCCGGGCAAGATCAAAGCAGCCAGCTCAAAGACTTCTCGAGTTGCTCCCTTGCGTTCCGATCGAATGGTCGGCCATGCGCGAATATGACTAGTGCTGGGTCAAATGCTATCAACTGGCGCGCGGCTTCTTTCGCCGCATGTCCTTTGAGCCTCACGATCGCGCGCAAGTAGATTGGCGCCTTTCCGGTCGGAGCAACAACACCGGCGACTCTTGCCATACCGCGAAGCAGGCCGGAGAGCTTGGGTGGTTCCAGGTTTTGCACCAGGTCAGTCAGGATAAGCGTCCGGCTTGCACGATGATAGAAGCAGATCTCGCAGAAGCCGGCGACACCCGGCACCGCCACCTGATCGATTTCGTCCGCCCACGCAGCGGGTGATCGGGATGAAAGGTCATGATCGAGCCGCACGTCTGATTTTTTCACCTGAGCGCGTTGCCGCAGCCCTGCCGCAGCCCAGGTGGTCGCTTGCGGCACATGCATTTGCCACTCTTCAAGATAGGTCCAATGAGCAATGTTGGGAGCAATGAAATGACCGATAGGACCCAGCCTCTCGATCTCCTTGTGCAGGTCGACGCTGTACTTCGTTGGTGAGTGGAGCAGCAGAGATTTGTCTGAAAGACGCAGGACCGTCATTCTCACTGGCAGTGGTATCACGCCCATCGCCTTCATCGGGCCGCTGTCGACGATCCAAACACCTTCGGCGAGGGCCTTCGGTTTATCAAGAGGCGGATAGGTAACAACGTTTTCTGTCATCTCTCTTCTCCCACGTTCAAGAGGCCAGCAATCAGATTCGGTGAAGAAAAACGCTTAGACCGCGGGAAGGTCGTCACTGCAAAATCCTCCTTTATCGCCTACGGTCGGTGCGCCTGCGCGTCTCATTAGCCT
>DASYHX010000483.1:0-23632 GCA_035998065.1 Pseudorhizobium sp. | reverse complement strand
GCCGCCTATGCAGTGCACGGGGCTTCGGCATATGCAATGGCGCTAGAAGTTGACGACGCTGCAGCTGCTCTTAAGCGTGCAGTTGTGCTGGGTGCAGAGCAGTTCAGTCAACCTGTCAATGTGGGCGAACTGGAGGTTCCGGCGATCCGCGGTGTTGGTGGCGGTCTGATCTATCTGATTGACAAAGGCAGCGACCTTGGTCGGCTGTGGGAAATCGATTTCAAGCCTGTGTCCGACAATGAGCACACCGCTGACGCCCATCTGGAGGCGGTAGATCATGTGGCCCAGACGGTGGCTTACGAGGAGATGCTCACCTGGCTCCTCTTCTACACGTCCATCTTCGAAACGCAGAAGTCGCCGGTGGTCGACATTATCGATCCGGCCGGCGTAATCCGCAGCCAGGTGATCGAGAACAAAGACGGAGCGCTCCGCATAACCATGAACGGTGCGGAAAACCGACGCACGCTCGCCGGACATTTCCTGGCTGAGAAGTTCGGGTCCGGGATCCAACACATCGCCTTCAAGAGCCAGGATATTTTCGCAACTGCGGAAGCACTTCGCCAAAGCGGATTTAAGGCCCTCCCAATCTCCTCCAACTACTACGGTGACGTGGAGGCCCGCTTTGGGCTCGATCCGGAGCTGACGGAACGATTGAAGGCAGAAAACATCCTCTATGACCGCGACGAGCATGGAGAGTACTTCCAGCTTTACAGCGGAACCTTCGCCGAAGGCTTCTTCTTTGAGGTTGTGCAGCGCGAGGGTTACCGCGGATATGGCGCAGCCAACGCTATTTTCCGGATTGCGGCTTTGAAGAAGCAGATCCGGCCGGAGGGGGTGCCGGCAGCGTGAACCAAACCTCAATTGACTAAACGTACTGTTCCGTACATTGTGAATGAGGTTCAGCCGTGGAGGAACGGCTTTGGGTGAGGAGGTCATCCGATCACGGATGACAAGGGAAAACAGGAGGAGAGAAAAATGAACTTTACAATCACACGCCGCCACTTGATCGGCGCTACTATGCTCGCCGCGGCGGTACTTGCCGTTCCTGCATTTGCTCAGGACAGACCGGTCCTGAAGTTCTCGGCGGTCTTCTCGGAGCAAGATATCCGCGCTGACATGACCAAGATGCTCGCCGACGAGATCAAGGACGACTTCACCCTGGAGCCCTACTACGGCGGCAACCTGTTCAAGCAGGGCACCGAACTGGTCGCGATCCAGCGTGGCAACCTGCAGATGGGCAATATTGCGCCCCAGGATATTTCCAAGCAGATTCCGGAATGGTCGGTCCTGACCTCCGCCTACCTGTTCCGGGACGCAGCTCACCTCACGGCGTTCTTCAACAGTGACGTTGGCGCCGAATTCAAGAAGATGGCGGAAGACCAGCTTGGCGTGCACATCCTCGGCCCGACCTACTTCGGTGCGCGCCAGGTGGGTTTGAAGCCTGAGAAGAAGATCGAGACGCCGGAGGATATGGCCGGCATCAAGCTGCGCATGCCGGGCGGCGACGCGTGGCAGTTTCTCGGTGAAGCCCTTGGCGCCAATCCGGTGCCGGTTGCCTATGCCGAAGTCTACACGGCCCTTCAGACAGGGGCAATCGACGGGCAGGACAATCCCCTCCCGAACGTCAAGAACATGAAGTTCTACGAGGTGATGTCGCAGATCGTGCTCACCTCCCACCTGATCGGATATGACCTCCTGGTCATTTCCAAGGACGTTTGGGACGAGATGTCTCCTGAGCAGCAGCAGGCCTTCCAGGAGGCAGCCGACAAGGCCATGAAGTTCAGCGAAGACAAGCACGTCGCCCAAGAAGAATCGCTGATGGACGAGTTCAAGGCTGCCGGTCTGCAGATCTACGAGCCGGATATCGAAGCCTTCCGCAAGTTCGCCCAGGAGAAGTATTTGAACTCGGATCTGGCGAAGTCTTGGCCGGAAGGTATCCTGGATAAGATCGCGGCGCTGTAAGCCACAGTCCGTCTCGTTCAGAAGATCACCAGGGTAGGCGGACTCCAGGAAAAGGAGTCCGCCCGCTCCACCCTTGGGAGAGCCCGTTATGTCCCCTAGAATGCTGGCCATCGGCGAGTGGCTGAGACGGCGCGCGGAGAATCTCCTGTGCCTGATGCTTCTGACGATGTTCGTCGTCTTCACGCTACAGATCATCTTCCGCTACGCGCTCAACCTGTCCATAGGCTGGACGCACGAGGTGAGCGTCTCGCTTTGGATCTGGATCGTGCTCTTCGGTTCCGCCTTCGTGGTGCGGGAGGTGGACGAGATTCGCTTCGACCTCATCTGGGGCGGCGCGAGCGACGGGAGCCGCCGTATCATGCAGATCATCTGCGCTGCTGCGCTGATCTTCCTGTTCGGTATTTCTCTGCCGGCGGTGATCGACTACGTCACCTTCATGAAGGTGGAGAGTACGGCCTACCTGAAGATCCGTTTCGATTACCTTTACTCCATCTATGTCGTCTTCGCGATTGCGATGATCGTGCGCTACCTTTGGCTCGGCTTTCAGGCCATCCGCGGCACGGCGCCCGACGCCTTCGATCCTACAAAGGCAGGCTCCGGCGTATGACATTCGCGAGTCCGTTTTCCATCACACTCGTTGTCATAACGGCTCTTGCCTTCATGGGCCTGCCGATCGGCCTGTCGATGATCAGCGGGTCGATCCTCTATCTTCTGCTCGTCGGCGCTGACATGGGCACCGTCGCCGAGCAGTTTCTGAACGGCATGTATTCCAACTACGTCATCCTGGCGGTGCCGCTCTTCATCCTTGCAGCCGAGTTCATGAACGTCGGCTCCATGACGGAACGGCTGCTCAACTTCTGCAACGTGCTTGTTGGACGGTTTCGGGGCGGGCTTGCGCAGGTCAACATCGTGCAGAGCATCATCTTCGCTGGCATGTCCGGCTCGGCAATCGCCGATGCCGCGGGAAGCGGCAAGATGATGCAGAGCATGATGACGCGCGAAGGGCGCTATACGCCCAGCTTTGCCGCCGCATTGACGGCAGTGACGGCGGTGGTTGGTCCAATCATCCCGCCGTCGATCCCGATGATCCTCTATTCACTCGTGTCCGATGCCTCGATCGGCTACCTGTTTCTCGCTGGCATGGTGCCGGGCCTCCTGATGGCCGGCCTGCAGATGGTTCAGGTGGTGATCACCGCCCGACGTCGCGACTTTCCAGTCGAGGAGCCGGTGCCGGTGCGTGAGATCCCCCGCATCACGATCCGCGCCTTCCCGGCTCTGATGATGCCCGTCGTCCTGCTTGGCTGCATCTACTCCGGAATCACGACACCCACGGAAGCGGCTGCCATTGCGGCGGCCTATGCGCTGGTGATTTCGGTTGTTCTCTACCGCAGCATCGGGTTAAGGGACTTCTACGGCTCACTTGCCGCCAGTGCTAAGTCAACAGCATCTATCGGCATGCTGATTGCGGGTGCGCTCGTCTTCAACTACGTCATCACCATCGAGAACATCCCCGACAGCATCCGCGTCATGCTCACCGCTTGGGATCTCAGTCCAACGGGTTTCCTGATCCTCGTCAACATCGTCTTGCTGATCCTCGGCTGCATCCTTGAAGGGACGGCAATTCTGCTGATCATCGTGCCGGTCTTCATCCCGACGGCGCAGGCGCTTGGCATTGATCTCGTGCATTTCGGTGTTGTCGTCGTCGTCAACATCATGCTCGGGCTGGTGACCCCACCCTACGGCCTGCTGCTCTTCATCGTTGCAAAAATCTCGGGTGCGCCGATCAAGAACATCATTGTTGATGCGGCACCATTCCTGTTCTGGATGGTGCTCTGCCTCGCCTTCATCACCTTCGTTCCCGACAGCGTCCTTTGGCTGCCGCGGCTGCTTGGATACCAGGGCTAAGGGAGACATCATGAAGCCGATCTACATTTTGAACGGCCCAAACCTCAACCGGCTCGGCAAGCGCGAGCCGGAGATCTACGGGACTACGACCCTCGCGGAAATCGAGGCTTGGTGTAAAGAGGCGGCCGGCGAGCGTCCAGTCGAATTCCGCCAGACCAATAGCGAGGAAAAGCTGATCGACTGGGTCCACGAAGCGATTGATGAAGGGGCTGGCATTATCATCAATCCGGCAGCCTTTACCTTCACGTCGCTGGCGCTTCTCGATGCGCTCAAGATGTTCAAGGAGCCGATCATCGAATTCCACATCAGCAACGTTCACCGCCGCGAACCCATCTACCACCGGTCCTACGTGTCGATGACCGCGACAACGGTTATGGCCGGTTTGGGTGCAGAGGGGTATCCGCTGGCAGTGCGGGCGCTGGAGACGCTGATCGCAAGGAGCGCGAGATAGACGGGCGAATGCCGTTCTCTTCAGGTTCCGCCAACTTTGTCAGCCGCTGCGCAAGCTCGGTGCACGTATGATACTGGTCGGCCGCGTGGTACGCTCCATAATGACTAGGCAGTTGAGGTTGTGGTGAGAGTGAGGCCGTTGACGCCTCTGATCTTCGCGGTACCTCCTGGGTTTTGTTATCGGGCGAGAAGAAGATTGTTCGGATTTGTGGAGTGGTGGAGCCAGCAATCATTAGCGCGTCGTTTCCTTTTGGCAGGCGGCGTTGTATCCATTTCGGCCGCACTGCTTGTGGGAGCACTCGTAACCCGCCTCATAGAAGCTGCCGTCACCCGCAATTCTGCGGCCACCACCGCTATGTATGTGGACAGCATCATCGCGCCGCTGCTTCCCGATCTTCGCACCAACGATGTTCTAGACGATATCACGAGCCGTACGCTGGACGAGACATTCGGGCAGGGGGCATTAGGCGACCGGGTGCTTTCTTTCCGGCTGTGGCGCGCTGATGGCACAATACTCTATGCCACCGATGCCGAAATCATAGGGGAGACGTTCAGGCCGAGCGAGACACTACAGCGGGCATTCTCGGGGGAGTTGGTGGCGCAATTCGAGCACCTCCCGAACGAGGAGGTCCTTTCTGAGCGTGCCGCTGATATCCCGCTCCTGAAAATCTACAATCCAGTCCTGCAACCATGGTCAGGTGAGGTCGTCGCTGTTTCGGAGTTTTACGAGCTCGCGGAGGGTTTTGAAGAGAGCCTATCGGAGGCGAGACTAAGGAGCTGGCTTGGCGTAGCGGGCTTCGTGTCGGTCTTCTTCCTGTCTCTCACAGCTATTGTTCTTCGCGGCAGCCGGACCATCGACGACCAGAAGGCTGCACTGACGCAGCAGGTGGCGGAACTGTCCGACCTCCTTGCACAAAATCGCTCACTCCATGCGCGGGCGCAACGCGCCTCACAGAGGGCCGCCGCCTTGAACGAGAGCTATCTGCGGAGGCTGGGAGCGGATCTCCACGATGGGCCAGCCCAACTGGTGGCTTATGCCGCACTCCGGGTCGATAGCAAGACACTGATAACGCAGGATACGCCTCAGCCTGAACGCGCGGCCGAACTTTCGGTGATCAAAGCCCGGCTTCATGAGGCGATGGAAGAAATCCGCAGCATCTGCAGAGGTCTGATCCTTCCCGACATAGAAGATGCCAATCTCCACGAGGTCATCACCCGCGCGGCTGAAGCCCACATCCAGAGAACCGGCGTTCCCGTGGCGCTCTTTCTGTCTACTATCTCATGCGAACTTCCCGCATCAGCGAAGATTTGTATCTACAGATTTGTTCAGGAGGCCCTAAATAACGGTTTCCGTCACGCGGATGGAATCGGCCAGAAGGTCCTCCAGTCTTTTCGCGGAGACGAGATTGTGGTGGAGGTTGAAGATGAAGGGCCTGGCTTTGACACAGAAAGTGTGAAGCCTGGTGGCCTCGGGCTTGCGGGGCTGCGGGAGCGAGTCGAGAGCTTGGGGGGGCACTTCAACGTGGAAAGTTCAGCGAGGGGAACTGCAGTCCGTATGATGATCAGTGTGGAAAGTCTGGAAATCCCCGATGAAGAACATCCGAGTCGCAGTTATCGATGACCACCCGCTTTTCCGAGAAGGCGTCATTCGCAGTCTGGGGGAATGTCCTGGGCTTGAAATCGTGGCAGAGGGCGGGTCCCGAGACGACGCCATCAGGGCTGCGGAGACCCACGCGCCCGACGTGATGCTGATGGATATCTCCATGCCCGGCAATGGCCTGCGTGCGATAGAAGCCGTGCTGGAGAAACAGCCTGAGGCGAAGATCGTGATGCTTACAGTCTCCGAGGCGGGAGATGATCTTGCCCGGGCTGTTCGACTGGGCGCCAAAGGGTATCTTCTCAAAGGTATCGGTTCGCAGGGCTTGGCGGAAGTGGTCAAGACCGTGGCCGCCGGACAGAGCTATATTGCTCCCAGTCTCTCAGCACATCTTGTAGAAACTTTTGCACGTGCGGCGCAGCCCAGGGTGGATCCGCTTGCCGAACTAACACCACGCGAGATGGAGGTGTTGAGGCTGGTGGCTTCTGGTATGAGCAACAAGCGCATCGCCATTGCGCTTGATCTGCATGAAAAGACGATCAAGCACCACATGACACGCATCTTCTCCAAGCTCAACGTGTCGAATAGAACGGAAGCGGCGCTTGCGCTCCATGAAGCTCGGCGTGGCAGATCAGCGGAAGGATTGGAGGCGCGCGCGATCTGACGCGGTTGCACGGCGATTGACGATCGGCCTGTTACGCGCGTCGAGCATCTCGTACCGGTTGCGCTCGATCCTTTCCACCGTCCCATTGGGATGACGGACCGTTATCGATGAACCATTGGTGCGGACGTCTACGCTGCCATTCGCGTTGGAGGATCTCTCTGATGCACTTCGGCCGCGCGATTGGCCCGATTGACTGCCCCGACCGCCGCCATTGCCATCGCCGCCGCCGCCGCCGCCGCCTCCGTTTCCGCCTCCGCCTCCGTTTCCGCCGCCGCCTCCGCCTCCGTTTCCGCCGCTTCCGTTTCCGCCGCCGTTGCCGCCACCATTGCCACCGCCGTTCCCATTACCTTGGGCGGCGGCTTCTCCGGTCCCCAACTCGAGAGATTGGCCGACAACAAGAAGGCGTGTCGGTGAAAGCAGCGCCAGAGATGTCAGCGCGGCAGACAGTATTAGCTTCCTTCGGCTGGTCATTGCTGGCTCGTCCTTGCGCTACCGGTTCCTCAGCATCTAGTCAGCGTGTTTGTCAAAAGAAAGCCCCGTCCGCAGCAAACGGACGGGGCAGTAGCCTGCGCAGGAAGGGACGGGCAGCGCAGGTATTGGATGGCGGCCTTACGCAGCCGCCGCGCCCAGTAGCACGAAGCATATGGTAAGGCCGAGAATTGGGATCAAAAGCCACCGGGCCTGGAACACACTGTTTTCCATTGTTTCCTCCACAGATGCGTTTCGTTGGCCTAGCAACTGGCGTAATCGTGTTGCCGTTCCCCAATGAAGATGCTCCGGGACTTTTGCGCAGACCTCTCGGACAAAGGTCTGATGGCTACACCGGACGAAAGGCGGGGACCATGTCGCCTGCAGGCCCCCAAAGTGGATCATCTCTCAGATTCATCATCCGCTCACCGGATTGACTAGTATGGTAGTATCTTGCATGTTCGGGATGGGTGGAGCCTAGCCGGATGAACGTACGCAGTGACATGATTAGCATGCCAGCACCGCCGAAGGTGCTGTCAGACGCGCCGGTCGGACCGCAGTTGTGGCGTATCGCGCGCGACTGGATCTTGCGGGGGGAGCTTTTACCTGGGACGCGCCTTTCAGAAGTGGATATCGCCAACTTGTTCGGAGTCAGTCGGCAGCCGGTTCGCGAAGCGTTCATAAAGCTGTCCGAGGAAGCTCTCTTGGAGATCAGGCCTCAGCGAGGAACCTATGTCAGCCGCATCAGCATCGCCGCGGTGACATCTGCCCGCTTCGTTCGAGAAGCTGTCGAGGCCGATATCGTTCGTCTTGTGGCGAAGACGCCGGAGCGAAGTCTTCTTGAGGAGTTGGAACGTCTTCTAGCAGCTCAGGAGAAGGTCCTTGAGGGGCTGGAGCCCCAGAAGTTTCTTGCGCTGGACGAGCAGTTTCATCGGCGGCTTGCCGAAGCGGGCGGGCAGAGCCAGGCTTGGGAGATCCTTCAGCCGCTGAAAACCCAAATGGACCGGATGCGCTATCTCAACGCCCGCCATTTCCCGCGCGCTCAACTCCTTGAGCAGCATAGTCAGATCGTAGAGGCGATCCGTGCGCAAAATCCTGGTGCCGCGGAAGACGCGATGCGAAACCACCTGCGGCAAATTCTTGACGATCTACCAGTGATCGCCAAAGCCTTGCCGCACTTCTTCGAGAACGACGGCGCGGAGGCGATCGATTGAGTTCGGCAAAGGCCTTCGCAACTATTTTCGTACCGGAGTGGATTGAGGTCGCGAGGGATCGCGATTTTGGTGGCGTTGTGCAGCGTCTCGATGAAGGTGGTGGGCCGGTTAAAGGGGAAAAAAAGACGACGCTGGCGTCGGCGCGCACGGTTTTCTCACTTGCGCATCTGTATCTTTACACCGCCAATCCCGCGCTGCTGACCGCTGCGAAGGATATCAACCTCTTCATGACGACGTATCTGCGTCTTCCCGGAGGTGGATATCGCTGCGCGGTGGAATGCGACGGTCGCCCGAGTGCCGATCCTGCAGACGGCCTATGCCGCGCCTACGACCAGTCGTTTGCGCTTCTCGCCCTTGTTACCCTGCAGAAAGCGGATCCGTCTGCTGTTCCCGGAGACATGATCGCAGATCTTTGGGACTTTATCGTCTCGATCACCGAGCCGGCGACTGGGGCGCTTTATGAAGATGAAAGAATGGCTCGATCCGGCGCACACCCCCACGAACACCGGTCGCAGAACCCCCAGATGCATATGTTGGAAGCGCTTCTCCAAGCTTATGAGATGAGCGGCGAGAGGGTTTGGCTTGAGCGGGCGTCGCGGTATGTCTCTCTTGCTGAGATGTTTCTGGTCGACCCCGCGACAGGCGCCGTACGCGAGTATGTTGGGCATGATCTGTCACCACTGAACTCGGTATTGGGGAATAGGCGAGAGCCAGGCCATCAGTTCGAATGGGCTTGGCTCCTGCTTCGCTACCGCGAACTGGGAGGAGCCCGAGAGGTTGACGACCTTATCGAGAGAATGACACGCTTTGCTGACGCCTATGGTGTGCGACGTGACGGCGGTCCGATGGACGGAGCACCTTTCGACGCAGTGGATGCTGAAGGGAAGACTATCGAAGCAACCCATCTATTGTGGCCGCTGACGGAGCTCGGGAAGCTCGGGTGTATGCAGCATCTCCGAGGGGAGGTGGGGGCCGCCCAACGCTGCCGAGGCATAGAGCGGCTTATTTTTGAACGTTACTTTGCAAAGGATCGCCTGACCTGGGTCAATCAACTGGATGGCGTTGGTGCAGTTTTGGTGCCTGACGCCTTGAGCAGGCTAATCTACCACGTTCTTCTGTTCGTCACGGAAGGAGCCCGCGCTGGGCTGTGGACCTTACGGCGCAATCACTCTTAACAACTTCATCATCACTAAGGGAGGAAACCTCATGATGAACATTCTGCTACGATCAACGGTGCTCACCGCGGCACTCGGACTAACGTGCGGCGGTGCTATAGCACAAGAGTTCCAGCTCAGCTTGTCAACGTCACAGCCGCTGACGGACCCGCTCGTGATTGCCATGCAAGGAGCGGAGAAGAAGATCGAGGAGCGCTCCGAGGGACGCGTCGATGTAACCATCTATCCAAGCTCCCAGCTGGGCGAAGACAACGACGTCCTCGAGCAGATCCGCAGTGGCGCACCTATCGCCGTCCTGGTCGATGCGGGCCGGCTTGCACCTTTCATGAAAGAACTGGGAATTCTCTCCGCGCCTTATCTGGTGAACGATTACACGCAATATGCGGCGATCACGGAGTCGCCGGTTTATAAGGAATGGGTCGAGACCTTGGCGGACGACGCCGGTCTGCGCCTGCTGAACTACAACTGGTTTCAGGGCACTCGTCAGATGTTCACAAAGAAGCTGATCGAAAAGCCGGCTGATCTGAACGGTGTGCGCGTGCGGACGATCGATGCTCCGAGCTGGATTGCAACAGTCAGTGCCATGGGCGCGACACCTGCACCTATGGCATGGTCTGAAGTCTATTCGGCGCTACAACTCGGCGCTATCGATGGTGCCGAGGCACAGTTGACAGGTGCTGCCGGCATCAAGCTGCATGAAGTCAGCACGAACGTAGCTCTTACCAACCATATTCAGTTGTTCACGGGATTGGCGACTTCGGAGCAGTGGTGGGAATCCCTGCCGGAGGACATTCGCACCATCATTGACGAGGAACTCAAAGCTGCGGGCGAGGAGGCGACACGTGCGACCGCCGACAAGCTTGCAGAAGTGCAGGCGATGATGGAAGAAGCAGGGGTGGCTTTCAACGAAGTTGATTTGGCACCTTTCCGTGATGCGACTGCCAAGGTCTACGAAGAGGTGGGCCTTGTCGAAGCGCGTGAGGCCCTGCAGCCTTACCTCCCAAAGGATTGACCTCCGATCAAAGTGACAGGGAGCGCAGGTCACTGCGCTCCCAAGGCATATCTTATTGAGCCAAAGAGGGGCCAAGCATGTGGCGGCTATATGATAGGGTGGAAACCGCTCTAGCACTTCTATTCCTTTCAGCGACGGTAGTGGCGGTTCTGGTCGCAGCGATCGGGCGCTCGATTGGCCTGCCGCTCACGTCTGCCCCGCAGTTTGCCCAGTTGTTTCTGCTCTGGACCTGTATGTTCGGTGCCGACCTTTGCATGCGCCACGGGGAGCACATACGGGTGACCGCGCTGCCGGATCTTGTCCCGGAGAAGGCTCGCCGCCTGCTGTCTCTCTTCTCGACAGTCCTGATTCTCGTCTTCCTGGTGTGGATCGCGTGGCATGGTTTTCATCTTGCGATCGGCAATTGGTCACGCGAGTTGGGCGGTGCGGGCCTCAGTTACGGAATAGTCACTCTTGCGCTCCCGGTAGGGGCGGTGCTGCTTACCATCTCCACGCTGAGGCGTCTCTGGAACCGGGGCTGGGGCGGCGTGCTCGAACCGGACAACCATGCGGAGGAGTACCCGCTTTGATCTCCACCTTGATCCTGATCGGAGCGCTTGCGCTTATCGCCGTTGGAATGCCCGTCGCCTTTGCGATCGGTATCGCAGGTTCAGCTTATTTTCTGCTGCCGTCGGTATTTCTTCCAGACAGCACTGCAGCGCAGCGGATCGTCGCAGCGAGCCAGTCTTTTCCCTTGTTGTCGGTTCCGCTCTTCATTCTGCTGGGAAATCTGATGAACAGTTCCGGCATCACCCCGCGACTTGTGAGTCTTGCAACCACTGTTGCAGGCTGGATGCGTGGCGGGCTGGCGCAATCAACGCTGATCCTCAGCGCCCTGATGGGCGGGGTCTCCGGATCGGCCGTTGCGGACGCTGCTATGCAGTCGCGGATCCTCGGCGAGCCGATGGTGGCGAAAGGCTACCATCGCGGCTTCACCGCCGCGGTGCTGTCAATCGGGGGGCTGATCACTGCAACGCTTCCGCCCAGCCTCGGACTCATCCTGTATGGCTACCTCGGAGAAGTTTCTATCGGACGCCTGTTCATCGCTGGCGTGGTGCCGGGTGTGCTTCTGACGATCGTACTGATGATTGCCACTTGGGGCATTTCCTACCGACGCGGATACCAGCCTGAGAACGATCGACTTCCAAGCCTGCGAGAGGTGTGGGTGGCGTTCAAGGGCAGCTTCTGGGCAATCCTATTTCCCATCTGGCTGCTCGTTGGCATCCGCTTCGGCTTCTTCACTCCGTCCGAAGCCGGCGGGTTCGCGGTTGCCTATGCTCTCTTCATTGGCTTTGTGGTTTATCGTGAGCTGACTGTCTCGGCGCTGCTCGATGCCTTGATCCGCAGCGTTCGTGACATCGGTATGATCATGCTGATCATCCTTTTCTCTGGGGCCTTCGGGTACGTCATCACATTTGAACGGGTGCCGCAGAGCATTGCGGAGTTTTCGTTGACCGCGATCACGAATCCCACTGTGCTCCTGTTCGTGGTGTGTGGCTTCCTGCTGGTCCTCGGAATGCTCATCGAAGCCACGGTACTTGTGATGCTGCTCACACCCATTTTGGTGCCGGTCGTTACAGCCGCTGGAATCGATCCGGTGCATTTCGGGCTGATTATGATGACGCTGGTCACCTTCGGTGGAATGACGCCGCCTGTGGGAGTGTCGATGTTCACGGTCTGCGGGATCCTGCGGTGCTCCTACAAGGAGTACTCGATCGAAATGATACCGCTAGCGGCGGCGGTGCTCCTCCTGGTCGTGCTCATGATTCTGTTTCCGCAGATCGTCCTCTTCCTTCCCACATGGCTTATGTGATCGCTGCCTGCATCGTGAGATAGAACTTCGATGAGGTGCCGCAGCCATGACCGCTTGATCGTCATGTGAGGTGGGCGACAAGGGCGTGCCTGAACGGGAGCAGCTGGGTGTGCCGGCAACGACGCTGATGAGCGCTACATCAAGCGCCTGCGCGCGTGTCGTTGTGGCGTCATGCCCTTTGCCTATCACCATCCAAAGCCGGTGACCTTTTTGCTCCGCACTGGTTCAATGGCAAGTCGGCCCTATACTGTCGAGTGGCTGCCCAGCATGCACTTGAACGGCATCAACAAGGGGGAAGGAGAAGGGATGAGCGAAACTGGGGCTGTTGCGTCGCGAGGCAAAGCGAATGACAACACGTCGTACCGCCCCTATGTAGCCATCGCCTGCATAGTTCTTGTTCAGATCGCCGTTTTGCTTCTGCTTGAACGACAATGGTTCTGCACTTGCGGTTCGATACGGTTTTGGCAGGGTACTCTGGATCCAGCCCAAAACTCCCAGCAACTGACGGATCCTTACTCCTTTCTTCACTTTGCATTCGGCTGCGGGCTGTATCTGTGGCTGCGGGCGATTAGGCCCGAGTGGCACTGGGCGAAGCGTGCGGCCTATGCGGTAGTGAGCAGCGCTCTGTGGGAGACGGTAGAAAACCTTCCGTTCGTCATCGAAATTTTCGGTACTAATGGGAGCGGTATGCACTACTCCGGCGATAGTATCGCGAATTCGCTTGGAGATACACTCGCTGTTGCTCTCGGTTTTGCGGCTTCCTCTCGTCTCCCCCGCTCCTTGGCTTTCTGCGTTATCCTCGCAATGGAAGTGGCAACCTTTGCCCTGATTGGCGACAGCGCCATAGCAACTGTAGTTCGCATCAGCGTCTCGTGACTGAACAGCGTGGATCCTGATCCTTCCAGTCGGCACACTCTTCACCAGAGGGGCGTGGTGTGAAGTTGCCTTGGCAAAGGCAGCGCCCTATCTGTCAGAGACAAACCCCAAGAGCTTGGACGATTCGCACTCCATGTCAGTTAATTTTCGAACAATCGCGCTCTTGGTACTGTTCGGGATAATCCCCCTCTTGCTGGGCGCAGCCATTGTTGGACAGTTCTACATTCAGGAGAAACAGGCGGCTCTGGACGAGGAGTTGCACGAAACAGCCGGTTCCTTAGCCACTGCCGTCGCTCGCGAACTCGACAATCAAAAGTCCCTTTTATCCCTGGTCACTGATAGTCCCCGTTTCGATCCGCCGATCCGACGCGCCGGGTTCGAGGAACTCGCTCAGCGGTTCAGAAAACGTATACCGCAGTGGGAAATGATCCACCTAGCAGGCACTGACGGCAAAATCCGTCTCAGGTCTCCCACAGCAACCGCAGATGCTGCCCCCTCGCCCAAGGACATGCGGAGTTTTGAACAAGCATTGGCGACGGACCAGCCCATAGTCGGCAACGTTCTGCGGACATCTCGAGATATGGTGACATTCGCCATTCGACAGCTGGTTGAGCGCCAGAAGGCTTCTTACGTGCTCTCCATCCTGATCAGGCCCGATGTTGTGGCGGATCTCCTGTTCAAGAACGGCCTTCCATCATCGTGGACTGCTTGGGTGATTGATGGAAACGGCAATGTTGTAGCCGCCACAAGTGCACCGCCGTCTCTTATAGGGACACCTGCCGCCGCGTTTTTCACGGCAAGCGGGCCTACCGGGAGCGCTGTCGCCGACGGAACGCTTCGCAGCGGCGAACGCGTCCGCATCGCGGGTTTTCCCGTTGCCGGGAGTGAATGGTCCCTCCAGGTCGCCATGCCTTTACAGCTTCATCAGGAGGTTACCAGAGACTGGTATCGCCTACTCATTCCTATCGTCATCCTGATCGGCTTGCTTTGCGTACTGGCCATCGCTCTGCTCCAACGCGAACTGACGGCGAGACGGCGGCAGGCCGATACCTTGGCGGCGATGCAACGCATGGATGCTCTCGGTAAACTCACCGGAGGGGTGGCACACGACTTCAACAATCTGTTGATGCTATTTCAAGGCGCAATGGAAGGTTTGAAGCGGCGCCGCAACGACGACACAAAATTCGCAGCGACGATGGACATGATGGCCGAGGGGATTGCACGAGGTAAGGCGATCACCGACAGGCTCCTTTCCTTCTCGCGTCGGTCAAATCAGGATGTCGAGACGCTCTTTCTTCAGGATCGTGTCGAGGAGTTCAAACAATTGGTCTCGCAGGCGTTGACCGACCGTGTGACGGTCCGCATCGAACTTGATGATAATTTGTGGCCGGTGGCTGTCGATCGTCAGGGACTGGAGATTGCCCTTATCAACCTTGCAACGAACGCGAAGGAAGCAATGCCGCAAGGGGGCAGATTGACGATCAGAGGGCGGAACGCCGACACGACCAGCGGCGCCTTCGTTACATTAACCGTGACAGATGAAGGCGACGGAATCAAACCGGCGGATATAGATCGCGTTTTCGAGCCCTTCTTCACGACCAAGGGCGGGAAATCCATAGGGCTAGGTTTGAGCCAAGTCTATGGCTTTGCGAACCGAAATGGAGGCAAGGTCCGCGTTGACAGCATCGAGGGCGAAGGCGCGTCATTCACGATCTATCTTCCCCGGTCGACCCGTTACGAGGAGGCGCGACGACTTTCCTCGGCTGGCCAAGGAGGTCTTCCGAGGCGGATACTTCTTGTCGATGACACACCTGATACACTCGCGGCATGCAAGTTCGCGCTCGAAGCGGAAGGTGTTCAGGTTATAACTGCAGTTGATGGCGTAGACGCACTGAGGCTGATCAGCACAGACCATACAATCCGGCACGTCCTGAGTGATGTCATGATGCCGAATATGTCCGGCCTTGAATTGGCCGATCGCCTGCGGAGGGACTATCCGGAGATCGCGGTCGTTTTGATGACGGGCTACAGCGAGGCATTGGAGGCCGGCGTCCGGACGGACCGTCCGGTGGTCGCGAAACCTTTCGCGGTCAATGAACTTGTGTCGGCGTTCGGTACGAGGTCCGCTGGCGTGGATAACGTGGTCGCAATTCGGCCAGCCCCCTAACTTAATGCCGAGACAGTAAGCGCGTTCTCGACGTCCAAAGATACTGGTTGTCAATGCAGCCTTCAATGCTGCACCGGCCCCGGTGCGAGCTGGGGCTGTTCGTCCACCCGGCTCGCCTGAAACGTCGTTCGGTGAGGCCAGGTCTTGTCAGACCCGCTTCTCGGGTTAAGTTAGCGAGTGGTTAAGGGCCTTGCGCCCTGCACTAGCCCATATCAGCCAGCGGCCATGAGGGGCTGTAAGGATCGTAGAGGATGGTTTCTTCAAGGGCCGGCACTTCTATTGGTGCCCGAGACAGCGTTTGGGGCCTGCTTTTAGCAGGTACCATCGTCGTGTCCTGGATGGTCGTGCACATCACTTCCATCTTTTTTGTCGACTGGACTGTGCCCAGTCACCGCGCTGCAATTCCCTTTGTGGTTGCTATTCAGTGCTGGCTGAGCGTGGGGCTGTTCATTGTCGCTCACGATACGATGCATGGCTCCCTCGCGCCGCAGTTTCCCAAGCTCAATCGCGCCATTGGCCGCTTCTGCGTCTTCATCTACGCAGGCTTCTCCTACGACAAACTCTATCAGAGCCACCATGCCCATCATCGACACGCCGGAACTGTCGACGATCCTGATTTCGACGTGGAGCACCCTGACCGGTTCTGGCTCTGGTACTTCAGGTTCTTCCGGCACTACTTTGGCTGGCGTGAGTTTGGCGTGCTGACGGTTGCGGTGGTTATCTATCTGATAATTCTGCGCGAGCGCTTTCCAACCATGCTCGTCTTCTGGGCTTTGCCGGCCCTCCTGTCATCCGTGCAATTGTTTTACTTCGGCACGTATCGCCCCCATCGGATCGAAGAAGAGACTTTCATCGATCGCCACCGGGCGCGCAGTAACGACTTCTCGCCCCTTGTGTCTTTGCTGACCTGCTTCCATTTTGGATATCATCATGAACATCATGACACACCTTGGGTGCCATGGTGGAAACTACCGGCACAGCGCCGACTTGCACTTGATATCAAAGCAGGCTGAGGGCAAGCATGGATAGCCTACTGTATTATCTGGTTCCAACTCTCTTGGTCGTCGGCACTGTCCTCTTCATGGAGTGGTTTGCCGCGTGGTCCCACGAGCACATTATGCACGGCTGGGGGTGGCGCTGGCACAAGTCGCACCATGAACCTCATGATGAAACTCTCGAGAAAAACGATCTTTATGCAGTCATCTTTGCAGCTTTCGCTGTGAGCCTGTTTTGGATCGGGTCGAACTGGTTCTGGCCCCTTTGGTGGATCGCGATTGGCATCTCGATCTACGGAGTTCTGTATTTCTTCATGCATGACGGCCTCGTCCATCAGCGCTGGCCGTTCAAATATGTCCCGCGGAAGGGGTACCTGAAGCGCGTCTATCAGGCCCACCGCCTCCATCACGCGGTAGAAGGGCGCGATGGGTGCGTCTCCTTTGGCTTCGTTTATGCCGAGCCGGTGGACAAGCTCGTCAGCCAGCTCCAGCGAAACAAGCGGAAGCTTGATCCCAAAGCGTTGCAGGATGAAGAAGAGCGTGCTCTCACCGAGTAGTTAAGGCCGCTGCCATAAACCTGTGCGTGGTACGTCACGTCGAGCGAGCCGTGTCCGGCCAACGTCGTTGAGAGCCAGACACAGCAAGGCGCTTTTCTCCATGTCCGTTGTGGATACTCGTTTATCCCAAGCCGCCGGTCCCCCGGCGCGAAGCTTGCCTCCGATCGCCCGGTAGACTCGCCGCGCCGTTGCAATTGCCCACGCCGAACGAGGGGGCAAGGCCGAAAGGCCATGATAAGCTGACCTATAGTAGCTTTCGGCAAGGTCGAGAAGTTCAACAGCGGCCGCATGAAGGGCCACTCTCTGCGAAAGGTCCTCCGGATCAACTGCCACAATACCGTGCCGCGCGAGGATCTCGGCTGGAAGGTAAACGCGCCCCACGCGAGCATCTTCCACCGCATCCCGTGCAATGTTTGTGAGCTGGAACGCAAGGCCGAGGTCACAGGCACGGTCAAGGGTCCGTGTATCACGAACGCCCATAATCATGGCCATCATCACTCCCACTACGCCGGCTACGTGGTAGCAGTAGTCCAGAGCATCCGACAGGGTTTCGTAGTGACGCTGCGTCACATCCATCTCGAAGCCGGTCAGCAGTTCCTCGACGTGCCGCAACGGGATCTGGTGGCGATCAACAACCCGGCGAAGCGCTTCAAAAACCGGTTCATTTACCCGCGTGCCTTCAAGGGCAGCCGCAGTGCTTCTCCGCAAGAGATCGAGACGGTGCATTTGTTCGGTGCGGTAATTTTCCTGCTGGTCATGGCCCAGGGTTTGGCCGTCAACGACGTCGTCGCAGTGGCGACACCAGGCGTAGAGCATGACTGCGTCTTCACGGGTCCGCTTGTCAAACAACCGAGCAGCCGCCGCGAAGCTTTGGGAGCCGTTGGCGATTGCGAGTTCGCTGCTGGCTACGATCGCATCACTCATGGTTGAGCGTCCTTGATCATCAGGCTCGCCGTCGCCTTCGCCGACCCGACCACACCTGGAATGCCTGCGCCTGGATGGGTGCCCGCCCCTACAATGTAGAGGTTGGAGATCTGATCGTCTCGATTGTGCGGCCTGAAAAAGGCGCTCTGGGTGAGGATAGGTTCGACCGAGAAGGCGGAGCCGAGATGGGCATTGAGCTCGTCGCGAAAGTCAAAGGGAGTGAAGTGCCGCACCGTCACCAGATCCTCAAGAAGTCCGGGAATATAACGATCATTGAGGTACTTGAGGATGCGATCCCGATATTTCGGTCCTTCGACGCTCCAGTCAATGTCCGCGGTGCCGAGATGCGGCACTGGAGAAAGCACGTAATAGGCGCTCGAACCAGGCGGCGCTAGGCTGTCATCGGTCACCGAAGGGGCGTGAAGGTAAAGAGAAAAATCGTCCGCCAGTGAATCTGCGCCGAATATTTCGGAGATCAGATCGCGATAGCGGGCTCCGAACAGAACCATGTGGTGCTTGAGCTCAGGATGGGTTGTCTTGAGACCGAAGTAAATGACAAAGAGCGACATGGAGAAGCTCTTCTTTTCCAGCGAACGGCTGTTCGATTCCCCACGCGCGGTCCCGCGCAGCATGTGCTTGTACGTGTGAACCACATCAGCGTTGGACGCGATCTGACCGAACAGATGGCGGCTTCCATCCTTTAGAACAACGCTGGTGACACGATCCTCCTGAGCCTCGATGCGGTCTATCTCTGCATTGAGGTGCAATGTTCCTCCGAGGTCCTCAAAGAGCTTCACCATGCCGGCAATCAAGGCACCGGTACCGCCCTTGGCGAACCAGACACCTCCCTTGCGCTCGAGTGCGTGTATCAGCCCATAGATGGAGGAGGTCCTGAAGGGGTTGCCGCCGACCAGCAGCGAGTGGAAGCTGAACGCCTGGCGGAGCTGGTCGTCTTTGATGAACTGGCTGACTTTGGAATAGACGCTGCGATGGCTTTCGAGCCGCATGAGCTGCGGAGCCACCTTGATCATCGACCAGAAGTTGAGGAAAGGCACCGTGCCGAGCTTCTCGTAGCCTTCCCGGTAAAGATCCTCTGAATAGGCGAGGAAGCGGCGGTACCCTCCCACGTCCTCCGGCGATTTTTCGCCGATCTGCCGGTCGATCTCAGCCTGATCGTTTGCATAGTCGAACCGATAGCCGTCTTCCCAGCACAACTGGTAGAAGGGAGTAACCGGAAGCAGGGTGACGTAGTCCGAGAGGACGCGTCCGGAAAGTGCCCAGAGCTGTTCCAGGCAATCCGGATCCGTGATGACGGTGGGTCCCGCGTCGAAGGTGAAGCCGTCATCGGTATAGACATAGGCCCGCCCGCCTGGCTTGTCGCGCTTCTCGTAGATCGTCGTTTGGATGCCCGCGCTCTGCAAGCGGATGGCGAGCGCAAGTCCGCCGAAGCCGGCACCGATCACGGCCGCTGTTTTTTCGTTGTTCGTCATGGGGGTCCATTTTTCAGCAAAGGCGCCTCGCGCAGGCAAGTGAGGGCACGGTGAACGGGGACGGGTGGTTTGCCGACCAGAATGCGGGCGATATCATAGCCGCTCGTACGACCGGCATAGAAGCGCTCGATCAACGGTGTCGGCAGCCTATAGAACCGCTCAAGCACCAGATGGCGACGCTCGGGATGCGCCGCCAGGAAGAGCATCCGGTTTAGCATTCGGTAAAATCGCTGCCTGCGGTGCTGACGAGCAGCGTGATGCCGGATCGCTTTTGCCAACTGCTCGCTGTTGCTGGGCCAGTTCTGTGCCACCAGGTTGGCGACGCGCACCGCATCCGGCAGGCTGTAACCGGTGGTGGGATGGAAAAGACCAGCACGCATGCCGGCTTGGGGGATATCCGATGGCAGTTCCGACCAGAACCGGTCGAAGTCATGTGCCAGTGCGATTGGCAGGACACCCTGTTCTCTGCGAATGACGTGGTCGATCGACCACCCCTGCGTGGAGGCATAGCCATTGACGTCCCCGACCAGCGCCGTCTCGTCCATTTCTGCCACGTCGGAATAGCGGGTGTCCTCGATCAGCACCCGCGTCGGCGATTGCGGCAGCAGGTAGACAAAACGATAGCCGTCCCGTTGATCTACCGTTGCATCCATGATGACAGGGTCGGCCAGTCCGTGCGGCTCCCGAAGCTCTACCTCAAGGCCGAGGAACTTCTGGTAACCGAGAACTAGGCCGTTGCTTGGTCGGTAGCCTCGGCAGTCGACAACGCAGGAGGCCGACTGCACTGTTCCGTCTGCCAAAGCTATATGATTTCCAGACAAGGATACTACCGGCGTAGCTAACCTCAACTCGACATTGTCGAGCCCAGCGATAGCGGCAGCTACCGAGGCTGAAGTGAGTGAAGAGTAGCCGGAGGGAAGATGGCGCCGGAAACGCGGAAACCGCACCGTCTGGCCATCCCAACGGCGCGCGATTAACGGTTTGAGCCAGGCAAAATCGCAAACGTCCACGTCAGCATCGTGAAACGACCACGTGTGCTCTCCAAAGGGCGTGCCACTGGCCTCCAGGATCAGGATCGGCAAACCTTCGATGGCGAGGGAAAGGCGTTGGGCAATGAGAGCGCTCGCAAGGCCGGCGCCTACGAGGACGAGTGGAGAGGGGACCTCAGACAAAGGGCGCGCTCCCACGGCTCTTGTCGTCGTGGTGCAACGAGGGATGCCGACACGGTTGGCTGGAAGCTGCGGCCATTCGGCTCGTATGTCCGACTGAACAAGTCATCCGTGGAACGGAATGGCCTCCAGCTTTGCGACCCGAAGATCCGCTAGGTTTGAAGATCCGGTGCAGAAGCACGCCACCCGCAATTGTGCGGACATGATCCCAAAGTGCTCCACCACGTCTTCGGGCGAGGTTGTGGCCGACTGGAGTACGGAAGCCGCTTGTCCCACCAAGTCCGCGCCCATTCGTATGGCTTTCGCCGCGTCTACGCCGGTGCGAATGCCACCTGAGCCGATGATGAAGATGTCCGGCCTCGCCTGCCGGAGAGCCGAGATGGCGAACGCGGTTGGCTGGCCCCAGTCGCTGAACGCGGAAGCGACTGCAGCCTCTGCGGACGTTCCGGCACGTTGCGCTTCAACGGCGGCCCAACTGGTCCCCCCTGCTCCGGCGACGTCGATGATGCTGACGCCTAGGGTGGCGAGCCTATCCGCAACGGCTGGAGAGATCGCTGACCCCACCTCCTTTATCACCACAGGCACCTTGAGGCCGCTGCAGAGTTCTCCGATCTTGTCGGTGAGCCCCCTCCAGTCACGGTCCCCCTCCGGTTGCACTGCCTCCTGCAGGGGATTGAGATGGATGATCAATGCATCTGCATCGATCATCTCCACGGCCCTGCGTGCGTGATCTATGCCATAGCCCGTGTTTAGCTGCGCCGCTCCAAGATTGGCAAGAATTGGGACCGACGGCGCGAGGCGCCTGAGCTCGAGGTTCATTCCCCAGTCAGCGTCCGTGTCGATGGCGATCCGTTGAGATCCCACCGCGAACGGAATTCCGATGTCCTCGCAGGCGATAGCGATATTGTGATTTATCCGCTGCGCCTTCTCTGCTCCCCCCGTCATCGAGCTGACGAGGAACGGTGCGGAAATCCGCTTTCCGAGAAAATCTGTAGATAAATCAATGGCCGCCATGTCGATTTCCGGCAGAGCCACATGTTCGAACCGGACTGTTTCGAAACCTGTTCGAATACTCCCAGAAACGGCGTCACCAGCCAAAACAATGTCTAGATGCTGATTTTTTCGTTCAGCGAGCATTTGGTCCTTTCATCCGGCCATAGGTGCCACAGATACAATTGCATAACCGGCAAGCCGGCGTTAGCAATATGATATAGGTTAGGCGTGCCAAATGTCCTGTCCACGGACTCAAATTTCCCTCTCCTCCGATGAAACGTCGAACCGGGATCTGCAGATAATCAGGATGCAGAAGAACTCACCACAGGACAGCCTTCGTCTCACCCTCGCCGATTTGAAGGCAAGGATCGACGACAGGCTTCAGTTCCTCCTGGAAAGTGGAGGATATGCGCCGCCAAATCTGATTGCTGCGATGAGACACGCGCTGCTTGGCGGCGGCAAGAGGTTCCGGCCGCTTCTCTTCGTTCTTACCGTGCGGCGAAGAGATCAACTGCAAGCGTCGATCGATATCGGATGCGCGATTGAGATGGTTCACACTGCTTCGCTGATCCTCGATGATCTGCCTTGCATGGACGACGCCGATCTGAGGCGCGACAAGCCGACAACCCATAGGGCTTTCGGTCAAGCGACAGCCATTCTCGCCGCTATTTCTCTCCTGACCCGCGGTATGAACATCATCGCCGCGGTCGACAACGTCCACGGCGACATTCGGGCCCGGCTTGTTGCCATCTTGAGCGAGGCCGTAGGCCAAACCGGTCTGGCTGCCGGTCAAGAGGTCGATTTGCGTGGCATTCCCCGCCAGTTAATGGATGTGGAGCAGAAGAACTGGCTCAAGACAGGCAAGCTGTTTGCTGCCATGGCCGAAATGGCATCCGTTCTGGACGACCGATCAGACGAGCAAGCTGAAGCGTTACGCGAACTCGCCTTTCATGTAGGATCGGCATTCCAAGCACTTGATGACCTATTGGACGCGACGGCCGTCAGCAGCTTGCTCGGCAAGGACATCGGCAAAGACCTTGGGAAGAGTTCGATGGTCAACGAGAGAGGTGAAGCGGCTACCCGGCGGTCTTACATGTTCCACTTTGACGCGGCCAATGCTGCCGTATCCCGTTGCGGCGTCGAGGAGGAGGCCCTTCGGCTGCTATTGGGCTCGATACATCAGTTGGCCTTGCGGCAAACCTCGGCTGCATGACGAGGCCTCAGCGTGCGATCGGCTCCGCCTCCACGCGTTGCCTGACTGCAGACTCGATAATGCTGGTAGCCCTCCGCAATCCCCCGGCCGTTGTGATGGATCCGCCAATGTCTTTCGCCCTGTTGGCATAGCCGGTATCGGATAGCAGCGTGGCGAGTGCCTTTCGTATCTTTCCCACTGTTATCAGATGGGGCGACAGGCGTAATCCCGCGCCGTGGTGAATGATGCGAGCCGAGACACCAGGTTGGTCAAACGCGATCGGGAGTGCGAGCAATGGCTTTCCGAACTCCAGCGCATCCATGACAGTGTTAAGGCCTCCATGCGTGATGCACACATCTGCGCGCTCCATTACCGCCCTCTGCGGCGCAAAATCGGTGGTCCAAGTTGCGCCCACTGCAGCCGCCTGCCTCTTGCTCAATCCACCACAATGAGCAACAAGCAACTGCACGCCAAGCTGCCGGCAGGCCGTCGCCGCCGATCGAAACAGTCGGTATCGATGGCCCTGCAGTGTCCCGAGCGACATGAAGGCAAACGGTTTTCCGGTGTCCACATCATACGGGATATCCACAGACGGGTTCTCGTCCCGTAAAGGTCCGAGCAGGTGGAGGGTACCGCTGTTGGCGGTGCGAGGAAACTCGAAACTCTCGGTGGTCTGAGCGATGGTGGCACGATCCGACAGACAGGACTGGAGGTCATCGAAGGCTCCTTCAAGACCGAAGTTGGTTGCCCATCTTCGGATCAGGCGCCGTTGCTCAGTCAGCAACAGCCGGGCGACCCGCTCACCTCCTTGGTTCCTGCGGATGCCACCTGGACTTGTGTCGTACGGCCAGGACAGGAAGGGGAGCGGGATCCCCACATCCCGTTCAATGGGAAGCGCGCAGGCGATCGACACGAATGGTAGGTGAAGGTATCGTGCAACAAGTCCTGCCGCCGGTTCCATCTGGTCTCC
>DASYHX010000475.1:0-7735 GCA_035998065.1 Pseudorhizobium sp. | reverse complement strand
CGACATGCTCTACATGGCCGGCGGCGGTCGCATCCAGCGCGTGCATGGTCCCTTCGTCTCGGACAATGAAGTCGAAGAAATCGTCGCCTACCTGAAGAGCCAGGGCGCCCCACAATACCTTGAGGCTATCACGGCAGACGATGACGAAGAGAACGACGGTGGCGGACCCGCCGGTACCGCAAACCTCTCGGAGTCGGAGGATCCTTATGACCATGCGGTCGCGATCGTTCTGCGTGACGGTAAGGCATCGACCTCCTATATCCAGAGGCGGCTCGGCATTGGCTACAACCGCGCCGCATCGCTGATCGAGCGGATGGAAAAGGAAGGGTTGATCGGCCCCGCCAACCACGCCGGAAAGCGTGAGATCCTGGTACCCACGGAAGCCGACATCCTGGAACGCTGACCCCGCGTTGCGCGTTGGCCATCAAGCCGCCGCCTTTGGTGCCCAGAAAGCGGTGGAAGGAGACTAGAAAAGATGACGAAGAAGACTGCCAACTCCCCTTGGACTGGATCACTTAGCCGCCGAGGCTTTTCTCTCGGCCTTGTCGGGTTCGCGGCTGCCGCAGCGCTCCCGCTTCCGGCGACGGCGCAAGGTACGGCCGGATCGGCGGCCGCGCAGAAGATCGCCGACCACTTCTCCTCGGTACGGACGATGATGGGGGAATTCGTGCAGTTCGGTCCGCGCGGCGAGCAGACGGGCGGCAAGTTCTTTATCGAGCGCCCTGGCAAGCTGCGCTTCAATTTTGAGGACCCTTCCCCGATCCGCGTCATCGCCGACGGCTCCAACGTCGTTATCGGCAATATGAAGCTGAAAACCTGGGACGTTTATCCGCTCTCGAAGACTCCGCTCAGCCTGCTCCTCGCCCAGCGCATCGACCTTTCCGACCAGATGGTAAGGGGTGTGCGCGAAGAGCCGGATCTGACGACGATCGTACTTGGAAACCGCACCGTCTTCGGCGACTCGACGATCACGATGATGTTCGATTCGAGCACTTATGAGCTCCGCCAGTGGACGATCACTGACGCGCAGAACAAGGACACGACGGTGATGATCTACAACGTCAAGAACGGCGTCAGCTTCGACGACAAGATCTTCCGTATTCCTTATGACGAGGTCCGCAAGATCTAGTTGCGCCGCTGTCTGGAACTCCGGCTGCCTTTTTGCTTCACCCTTCGGGCAAAATCTCCTAAACCTCCGGCATCCCGCCTGAGGTTCTTGCATGACATTCTCGATCACCACCTGGAACATCAACTCGGTGCGGCTGCGCATGCCCATCGTGCAGCAGTTCGTCGTCCGCCACCAGCCGGACATCCTGTGCCTGCAAGAGATCAAGTGCCAGGAGCATGAGTTCCCGCTGCAGCCGCTGAAGGATCTCGGATACCAGCACATCATCATTCACGGCCAGAAAGGCTATCACGGCGTTGCCATCGCATCGCGCGTGCTGCTGACGGAGGACCATCGGCAGAACTATTGCGGCGTGGGAGACGCACGTCATATTTCCGCGGTCTTCGATCGCGGCTCGCGCCGCATCCGCCTGCACAATTTTTACGTTCCAGCCGGTGGAGATGAGCCGGACCGAGCCGTCAATCCGAAGTTCGGCCACAAGCTCGACTTCGTCGAGGAGATGAAGTGCCTGAAGGCGGACGTCATGCCGGGAATCTCTTCCATCTTGGTCGGGGACCTCAACATTGCCCCGCTGGAGCATGACGTTTGGTCGCACAAGAAGATGCTCAAGGTCGTCAGCCATACCCCCGTCGAAACGCAAGGAATGCTGGAGATCATCGAGAAGGGAAACTGGCTCGACCTGATGCGCCAGCACGTGCCCCAGGACCAAAAGCTCTATACGTGGTGGAGCTACCGCGCCAAGGACTGGGAAGCGGCCGATCGCGGGCGACGGCTCGACCACATCTGGTCTTCACACGACCTGGGACCGTTTCTTGACCGCGTCGACGTGCTGAAGGAAGCCCGAGGCTGGAACCAGCCATCCGATCACGTGCCGGTCACGGCCGTCTTCAAGTTTTAACAGTCAGCGTTCGTTTAGTTAAATCGGCTTTGCATCGCCGTGGCGGCGCTCGCCATGGCGACGATGTTGTCGCGGATACGGGCCTCCACGATCCGTCCCACCTGCGGATACTCCTCCAGCAGCCGTTGAAACAGGCTCCTGCTTATGCGCAGCGCTTCCGAGTCTTCGGCCGCCACGGCAGTGAATTTGCGCTCCACCATGGTGACCAGCGCCAGTTCGGAAAGAAGTGTCCCCGGCGATGCCACCACTTCCAGCCGAGCGGAACCGTCCCTATTCAGCGCCAGAAGCTCAAATTTTCCACGCGTGACCACGAAGGCGGATTCGGCCGGCGATCCCTCGCGAAACAGTTCCTGACCTGCCGCCAGCACACGGCGCTCGGCGCCGAATGCCAGCAGCCGCAGCTGATCGCTGTCCAACTCCCGAAACAGCGGCACCTCTGACAAAATGCGAATGTCGTCGTTGAGCGACATCGGCGCTACGGCACGATCTTATAGCCGCCATTCTCGGTCACGAGGATAGCGGCGTTGGAGGGATCGCGCTCGATTTTCTGGCGCAGCCTGTAAACATGGGTCTCCAGCGTGTGGGTTGTGACGCCGGAATTATAACCCCAGACCTCTTCAAGAAGCACGTCGCGGGTCACGACCTTCTGGTCAGCCCGATAGAGGTAGCGGATAATGGCTGCCTCCTTCTCGGTCAAACGGATCTTCTTGCCATCATCGGTCGTCAGCAGCTTCTGGCTCGGCTTGAAAATGTAAGGTCCAACTGTGAATGTGGCATCTTCGCTCTGCTCGTACTGGCGCAACTGGGCCCGGATTCGAGCCAGCAGGACGGCGAAGCGGAAAGGCTTGGTCACATAATCATTGGCGCCGGCTTCAAGCCCGAGGATGGTGTCGGAATCGGTGTCATGTCCGGTTAACATGATGATCGGAGCCTTGAAGCCGTTCTTGCGCATCAGCTTCACCGCTTCCCGGCCATCCATGTCCGGCAAGCCGACATCCATGATGAGGAGGTCGACCTGGCTGCTCTTCGCGGTCTGCATCGCTTGCGTGGCGTTCGCCTCCTGCAACAGCGAAAACTCCTCGTAGAGCGACAACTGCTCCATCAGCGTTTCGCGCAGATCCTCGTCATCATCCACCAGTAGAATCGTGCGAGCTGCCATGCTTTCTCCTGCCTCTTGTTGGTCTCGCCCGATCTCTGTTACGTCAGGAGAGGGCAATTGGTTCAGGCACTTGATCTAAGTCTCTTCGTGCTATGAATTCAAACCAAATCATCTTCAAAGCAAAAACTCGTGAGGAAAAATGGCTCTTTTGTGCAGGCACCGGGCCAATCGAGCCGGTGCCGTGACCGTTCGACCCGCGCCCGGCGATCCCCGCCGCGGACTTTTGTCTTTTGGTGGCATCACCGTTCCTGCCGCGCTTGGCCGTTCCGGCCGGACGGTCTTCAAACGCGAAGGCGATGGCGCAACGCCAATTGCAACCATGCGCCTCCTCTACGGGTTCTACCGCGGCGACCGTGCGCTCGGCCTGCACACAGCCCTGCCGATGCGGCGGATCCGCAAAGACATGCTCTGGTGCGATCAGCCCGAGCACCCGAGCTACAATCGACTGGTACGCACGCCCTTTCGGCTAAGCCATGAGGAGATGATGCGCCAGGACGGCCTCTACGACATCTGCCTCGTACTCGACTGGAACATCACCTCACGCCGGCGTCACCGTGGGTCAGCCATTTTCTTCCACCTCATCAAGCCAGGCTATCAGCCGACCGCCGGCTGCGTCGCCATCAGCTTCAGGGACATGCGGCGGCTGCTTCCCCACTTGCGTAGAGGAACGCAGCTTCGGGTGCTGTGACCGCTTGCAATGTCGCATAACCGTAATGGAGGGACCCTAGTGTCGCGCAGGTAAGATCCCCCTCGTCAGCAGGAGCCTGCCATGACCGAAGAACTCTGTCCGAAGATGTTTCCCACCACTCAGTTGGAAGAAGCCGATGGCGAAGGCCACAACGCCAGCGCCAATCCGACGTTGGGCGAGATCATCAGCCGGCGCTTTTCCCGCCGCAACTTCCTGCAGGGTTCACTCGCCGTTTCCGCCATCGCAGCGACCGTGAGCCCTGTCGCCCTGATGACGGCCGAGAAGGCGAGAGCCGCGACCGGCTCGGCCTTCTCCTTCCCGGAAGTGGAAGCCGGGGTCGATGCCCACCACCATGTGGCGGAAGGCTATGATGCCGATGTCCTGCTGCGCTGGGGCGATGCTCTGTTTCCCGACTCCCCCGACTTCGACCCCGCCAACCAGACGGCGGAGGCCCAGGCCAAACAGTTCGGCTACAATAACGACTATGTCGGCTTCATTCCCATCGATGGCGCGGCCGATCATGGCTACCTCGTCGTGAACCATGAATACACCAACCCGCACCTGATGTTCCCGGGCCTGGTGAAAGTGGTCGACGGCACGGTGGAGCAGGGCCCGCTTAGCAAGGAGCAGGTGGATGTCGAGATGGCAGCCCACGGCGGCACCATCGTCGAGATCCGTCGCGTCGATGGCAAGTGGCAGGTGGTTCGCGATGGCGCCAACAACCGCCGCATCACCGTCAAGACCGAGATGCAGTTGACCGGTCCCGCGGCCGGCCATGATCGTCTGAAGACCTCCGCCGATGAAACCGGTGCGAAGGTCATCGGCACGGTCAACAACTGCGCCGGCGGCGTCACGCCCTGGGGCACCTACATCATGGCCGAGGAGAACTTCCACGGCTACTTCATTGGCGACCTACCGGCGGATCATCCCGAGGCGGCGAACTACGAGCGCTACGGCGTGCCGGAAGGCAGTTATGAGTGGGGTCGCTTCTACGACCGCTTCGACCTGTCGAAGGAGCCGAACGAGCCGAACCGTTTCGGCTGGGTGGTCGAAGTCGACGTCTTGGATCCGAGTTCAACGCCGAAGAAGCGCACCGCGCTTGGTCGCACTAAGCACGAGGGGGCGGAATCAATTGTCGCCGAGAATGGCAAGGTCGTCTTCTATCTCGGTGACGACGAGCGCTTCGACTATGTCTACAAGTTCGTGACCGACGGCACCTACAATCCGGAAGACCGCGCCGCCAACATGGACCTCCTCGATTCCGGCACGCTCTATGTCGCGAGGTTCGAGGAAAACGGCAGCATGGAATGGCTGCCGCTTGTACATGGCAAGGGCCCGCTGACGGAAGAGAATGGCTTTGCCAGCCAAGCTGATGTGCTGATCGAGACGCGCCGTGCAGGCGATGTGCTCGGCGCCACAAAGATGGACCGTCCGGAAGATGTCCAGCCGAATGGCGTCAACGGCAAGGTCTACGTAATGCTGACCAACAACACCAAGCGCAAGCCCGACCAGGTCGACGCGGCCAACCCACGGGCGGAGAATGCCTTCGGCCACATCATCGAGATCTCGGAAGCCGATGGGGACTTTTCAGCAACCAAGGGCAAGTGGGAAGTCATGCTGAAGTGCGGTGACCCTTCGGTGGCGGACGTCGGCGCCACCTTCTCGACGGAAACAACGAAAAATGGCTGGTTCGGCATGCCCGACAACTGCGCTGTCGACTCCGCGGGCCGTCTCTGGGTCTCCACCGACGGCAACAGCAACGAGTCCACCGGTCGTACCGATGGTCTCTGGGCCGTGGACACCGAAGGGGAGGCACGCGCGACGTCGAAACTCTTCTTCCGCGTTCCAGTCGGTGCGGAACTGTGCGGCCCGCTGTTCACGCCCGATGACGAGACGGCCTTTGTTGCCGTCCAGCATCCCGCTGATGGCGGAGAGGACTGGGAAGGGCACGGCCGCCCCTCCTATTACGAGGACCTGTCGACCCGCTGGCCGGACTTCAAGGACGACATGCCGGTCCGTCCGTCGGTGCTCGCGATCACGAAGGTGGGCGGCGGCAAGATTGCCGTCTGATACCGTTGATCCGACGATGGAAGCTCCGCCCGCCAGGCGGGGCTTCTTCTATTTGAGAGAGCGCGGTGTCACGAACTGCGCAAGATAGCCGGAGCCTGGCTCGATGTCCTTCCAATCGAAGGCCGGGAAATCGATCACCGACAATGCCCCCGTCGGATATTTTTCCGCCATGGCAGCGCGCGCGCTTGCCTTGCCTTCACCGACCATGAGCAGCGCCACTTCCTGTAGACCGGGATTGTGCCCGACGATGACAAGGCTATCGGCGCCCGCTTCAGCCCGGCGCAACACTTGGAGTATGTCTGCCGCGGATGCATCATAAAGCTCAGGTATGATCCGTGTCTCGATCTCCCCCGGCAGCCGTTTCCGCACCAGCTCCCAGGTCTCCTGGGTCCGCGTCGCATCGGAGACGAGCGCCAGGTCGGGGACGAGATGCTCGCGCGCCATGTGGTTGCCCATGGCCGGGGCTGCCGTCAGCCCGCGCTCCGCCAGCGGCCTCTCGTGGTCCTCCGCGCCTTGTGGCCAAGCGGATTTCGCATGGCGCAGGAGAAGCAGCCGACGCTGCCGGGCGAAAGGCTCATTTGCTCGGTGTTCAGGCATTGCTTCCCCTCCCGGTATCCTTGCTTCCCTCATTATGGGGTGCAAGGGCCGGCAGGACTAGTCGCTCTTCCCAGTGCGTTGGTCAGCAGAAAGAAAGATGCCGCCGAGAAAGCCCGGCGGCACCCTTAGACTGGTCGATCGGACAGAAGGCTTACTGCCACTCGCGAATGTCGACGAAGTGGCCGGCGACGGCGGCTGCCGCAGCCATCGCAGGCGAGACCAGATGCGTGCGGCCCTTGTACCCCTGGCGGCCTTCGAAATTTCGGTTCGAGGTCGACGCGCAGCGCTCTTCCGGCTTCAGGCGGTCGTCGTTCATCGCCAGGCACATGGAGCAGCCCGGCTCGCGCCACTCGAAGCCCGCGTCCGTGAAGATCTTGTCCAGCCCCTCGGCCTCGGCCTGTTCCTTGACGAGACCCGATCCCGGGACGACCATCGCCGAGACGGTCGGGGCGACATGTCGCCCTTCCAGGACCTTGGCGGCAGCCCGCAGATCCTCGATGCGGCCGTTCGTGCAGGAGCCGATGAAGACCCGGTCGATGGCGATGTCCGTGATCTTCGTTCCCGGTTTCAGGCCCATGTAGTCAAGGGCGCGCCACTTGGAGGTGCGCTTGTTCTCGTCCTGGATCTCGTCCGGGTTCGGAACCGCTCCCTGAACGGAAATCACGTCTTCCGGGGAAGAGCCCCAAGAAACGATCGGCGGCAGGTTGGCGGCGTCGAGTACGACCACCTTGTCGAAATGCGCACCTTCATCCGTGTGCAGCGTCTTCCAGTACTCCAGCGCCATATCCCAGGCGGCACCCTTCGGTGCGCGCGGCTTGTCCTTGATGTAGGCGAAGGTCGTCTCGTCCGGCGCAATTAGGCCGGCGCGGGCGCCGCCTTCGATCGTCATGTTGCAGATCGTCATGCGGCCTTCCATCGACAGCGAGCGGATCGCCTCGCCTGCGAATTCGATGACGTGGCCGGTCCCGCCGGCGGTGCCGATCTCGCCGATGATGGCAAGGATGATGTCCTTGGCGGTCACGCCTTCGGGGAGCGTCCCGTCGACGCGCACCAGCATGTTCTTCGCCTTCTTCTGCACCAGCGTCTGGGTGGCGAGAACATGTTCCACCTCGGACGTACCGATGCCATGCGCCAGCGCACCGAAGGCGCCATGGGTCGAGGTATGGCTGTCGCCGCAGACGATCGTCATGCCCGGCA
>DASYHX010000168.1:0-2862 GCA_035998065.1 Pseudorhizobium sp. | reverse complement strand
CAGCGCGCCGAAGTAACAGCGGTACTCGCAGCTGAACTGGGATGGGCTGTCATAGCCGATCTGATAACTGACGCCTGCCACATCGTCGGGGCGCCCGCCAAGCAGCCGAGCCTTCGGGAGCCTGATCTGTTTTTGATATTGAATTGGGCCCTTGCCGCAACGGCTTGAGATTCTGATGGAAGTCCGAAATGCTCATGCCACAGAGTTCGGCTACATCCTCGACGCAAGACTGGCGGAGACTTTGCCTTGCTGCCCGCGCCCCTGGAGCAGCAGTTCGGCAATTTCGGCTGGCTTAGCATCGGTCAAAGCCAGGTCAGGCTGCGGCGGGCTGGTGGGCGGGTGCCGACCCTCAGGCTCTCGCCAACCACGTCCCGGGGGGCGACGGGAGACTCAGGGGGCATCCCTTGGAACGGCGATGTGAAAGTGGTCCTGGTGGAGCGCGTCTGTGAAGGTGATCGCAGTTGCGTCCGCGAAACGCCACGGGCTGCCTAATCGCTCGACTTCGGGCTGCATGCTGAGCCACTGCGCTGCGGCGTGAGTCTCCGAGTTCAGGGCTCGATCTTCAACGACAAGGCGGTTTCCAACAGCGTAGATGTCAACGGCCACGCCCCGTGTGTGGTCGGATTGCCGGTCGGTACCAAAAATTTCCAAAGGATGACCAGAAACCAAGGTGACCACGCCAATGGGCACCCGGTCAGCGAGACGAACCATAAGCCCAAGTAATGTGCTTGAGACGGTGCCGGAGTAGATATCCCATCGAGCGGAATCGGGCATGGCAATGTCGGGATGACCGAGCACAGCCAATGCCTCAGGGCTGAGATTTACCGGTTGTGGAACTGGCTCGCCACCGTGGGATGCCACGTCCTCCAAGCGCCAGACGCCGTTCGAAGTGCGAAGCCGCACGTCGATAGTCCTGGTTTCGACACGTACGCCTTCTGGGCTACCAATCTGCTGCTCGACGATAACCATCACCGAGGCTCTTTCCGGGAGCATCCCGCCCAATTGCGGATAGATGGCCCGGCCGCGCGACCAGCTACCGGCGTGGTGTAGGGTTTCTATGGCCGCCCTAACGCCTTCGGTGTCTTCCGGCAACCGCTCCAGAATATTACTCGGCCCCTCGTCCGCTTCGTAGGTGACAAGATCGAGGGCTATCTCGCTCGCCAGAGTTTTGGCGTTGGGATAGCTCTCCTCGCTTGAGAGAACCAGCGGGTCCGCCGGGGAGGTCTGGAGGCGGTCAATGGATGGTGGCGCCGTCTGAGTGAGTTCCTGAGAAAGCGCCCGCGTTGGTAGGATCGTTACGCTCACTCCGCACCAGAGAGCGGCTACGGTCCAATGGAGAAAGCCTTTCATCATGCCGCACAGTCCTGTCTAGCGTCAGTCGGTATTCACGCACCGATCGACCCTCGGCGCTGTCTCGACACGCAATGCACTCGCACCCGATGCGTTCGAAAAAAGGTGCGCCAAGACCACCTTCCTCGGTGACCAGAACCGCCTCCCTTGCACCGCGCACGCGTGCCAGTCTCCTGAACTCCTCCACGAGCTGGCGGCCTACGCCACAACGGCGCTGTCCATCTTGCGTGACTATATGGCTCAAAACCGACAAGGGTCCTTCAGTGGTGAAGGAAGAAGAGCCATCGCTGCCACTTGCCAGATGGCGTCGCGCTCCTTTGGCGTACCGCCCGAGCCGACTTCTCGCAAACACGTAGGCGATGTGCGGTCGCAGCATTAAAGCAAGACTGCCAAACGCGGCCAACTCTGGCCCACGATTTCGAAGGACCCATCGGTAGTGTTGACTGTTCCAGCTTGTTCCGAACAGTGCCCCCACGACTCCTTCTTCGTCGCGCGCAACCAGCGCAATCCCATAAGGGGATTCCGCAAAGGTATCCTGATAGTGCCGCAGGAACCCTTTTCCCATTCTGGGAAAGAGGCCCATATGCAGATAACGGTGGTGCAGATCCGCGGTTTCTCCAAGATCCTCGCGGTCCAAGCGGTCGATGGTCAGCATGGAAGCCTCCAGCACGTTTGGCTCGTCAGAAAAACAAGCCCACGTGGCCATGCATGTTGCATCAACCATTTTCACTCCGGCGTGTGGAGCGGCTATTCGCCCTCCACCATCAGAGTTGGGCTTTGCGGATCTTACTGGCGAGCGCCCTTAGTGCGGGTCCGGTTTTTCTGGTGAATAACCAAAAGCCGACAGGCCTCTTCCCACCCCATGCCAGCCACTTCGCCAAACTGCAGGTTGCGACCTCACCGGTGCGCGGGCCGCTGGACGTCAAATCTCTGTCGCTTCCGCCAACTCGAGTGCATCTTCGACATCAACGCCAAGGTACCGGATTGTGTTCTCTATTTTGGTATGGCCAAGAAGAATCTGAACGGCTCGCAAATTGCCGGTTGCTTTATAGATGATTGATGCCTTCGTGCGGCGGAGGGAATGCGTGCCGTAATCCTCCTTGCGCAAGCCGATGCTCGAGACCCACTCATCCACTAGTCTGGCGTACTGTCTCGTGCTCAGATGACCTGCGGCATCCAGGCGACTGGGGAAGGTGAAATCATCCACAGTCCCCCCTCGCCTCTCCAACCAAGCCTGTAAACTTGCTCTTGCATCTGCCGTGATCTCGAACTGGACGGGCCGACCCGTCTTCTGCTGGATCACCATGGACCGCGCGCGAATCTGCGGACCGGACACCAGAGTGCCTGTCTTGATCTTCACGAGGTCGCAGCCTCTCAGCTTGCTGTCGATAGCAAGATCGAACAAAGCTCGGTCCCGCATTCGACCTTCTCGGTCCAGGAAGAAGCGGATCGCCCAAATCTGTTTTACCTTCAACGGCCTCTTGGCGCCGACTTGTCTCCCGGCATTCCAGG